>JAPSIP010000174.1 GCA_031178645.1 Paracoccus sp. (in: a-proteobacteria)
GCCCCGCAATATCCGCCAACTGATCAACGTGGCCGAACGCGCCGTGCTGCAGAACCGGCGGGGGTCGGGATCCATCGCCTCGCTTCTGATGGCGGATGGAGAGGACAACCAGCAGGCCACCACGACCGAGGGCAAGCCGCTCAAGGAATATGTCGAAAGCTTTGAAAAGATGCTGATCGACAACACCATGCGCCGCCACAAGGGCAGCATCAGCGGGGTGATGGAGGAATTGTGCCTGCCGCGCCGGACCTTGAACGAAAAGATGGCCAAGTATGGCCTGCAGCGGGGCGATTATCTGTGAATGTCACAGGGGGCGGATTTCTCCGCCCCCCAATGTATCGTGCCGGGCTTAAACAAAGAACATTACCAAATACACAGCCCAATCGACCGATCGACAGGATGACCGGTCAGGTCAGCAAGCCTCTACCTCAAACACACGTGCATTCTTCCATGGGTTCCGTCACCGGTCCCGCAGCAGATGCGCCGCCACACACAAAATCGGACTTGCCGTCCCGCTCTGTCAAAACCGCCCTTCGGATGGAAGGACGGGTGGAAAGGTCAGGTTCGGCGGATCGGCGATGCAGCACATCGGGATACTCTTTCAGATATTCCAACATCACGACCACGACCCGGCCAAGAGGCCGATCCTTTCCTGCGCAGTCCAATCTCTTGACTGCTTGCTCAACTTACTTTCGCGTCACCCGGCCCTCAACCTGTCCATTTGGGCAATTCATGCAGACAATCATGCAATGTCATGAAATCGTTACAGGAAACGGCCCTGCCAAGGCTATTCCTGGTTAATTACAGCCTGTCGGCGCAAGGGCAGGCGGCTTCGTCGGACCCGAGGCGGGGCTCGGCCCTTGCGTGGCCGGGCCGGGGGCGCTAACCCGCTGGCGTCAGCACAGGGGCCCTTCATGAGCGACAGTTCCGCCAAGCCACGTCACCCGCGCACGCAGGCCGTCCATCACGGCATCCGCCGCAGCCAGTATGGCGAGATGGCCGAGGCGATCTTCCTGACCCAGGGCTTCGTCTATGACAGCGCCGAACAGGCCGAAGCCCGCTTCAAGGGCACCGGACCGGACGAATTCATCTACGCCCGCTATGGCAACCCGACCAGCCGCATGTTCGAAGACCGCATCGCCGCCCTGGAAGGGACCGAGGATGCCTTTGCCACCGCCAGCGGCATGGCGGCGGTCAACGGCGCGCTGTTTTCCATGTGCAAGCCCGGCGATCACATCGTCGCGGCCCGCGCCCTGTTCGGATCCTGCCTTTACGTCCTGGACCTGCTGGCCCGCTTCGGAGTCGAGGTGACCTATGTCGATGGCACCGACCTGGACCAGTGGCGCAAGGCCCTGCGCCCCGGCACCAGGGCCGCCTTCTTCGAGACCATGTCGAACCCGACGCTGGAGGTGATTGACATCGAGGCCGTGGCACGCCTGGCCCATGAGGTCGGTGCCCTTGTCGTGGCGGACAACGTCTTCGCCACCCCGGTCTTTTCCCGCGCCGTGGATCTGGGCGCCGACGTGGTGGTCTATTCAGCGACCAAGCATATTGACGGGGGCGGCCGCGCCCTTGCCGGCGTGATCTGCGGCACCCGCCACTTCGTGCGCGAGGTGGCAGAGCCTTACCTGAAGCACACCGGCGGCGCGATCAGCCCGTTCCACAGCTGGATCATGCTGAACGGGTTGACGACGATGGACCTGCGCGTCCGCGCCCAGGCCGACACCGCCTTGACCGTGGCACAGGCGCTGCAGGGCCATCCTGCCCTGTCGCGCGTGATCTATCCGGGTCTGGCCGATCATCCCCAGCATGACCTGGCGATGCGTCAGATGGGATCGGGCGGCACGATGATCGCCTTCGAAGTGGCGGGCGGCAAGGACGCGGCCTTTGCCTGCCTGAACCGGCTGGGAATCATCAGCATTTCCAACAACCTCGGCGATGCGAAATCCATCGTGACCCATCCGGCGACGACCACCCATCAGCGCCTGTCCGAGGATGACCGCGCCTATCTGGGCATCACGCCCGGCCTGCTGCGCCTGTCCATCGGGCTGGAGCATTCCGCCGACCTGATCGACGACCTGCATCAGGCCCTGAACGGCTGACCGGGTGCGGGTCGCCCCTGCGGCCCGACATGCCGGATTATCGCTTTGGAATCCGGCCCTGACCCCCCATATTGTGCCGCGATCCGGCCACAAGGATGCCAGCATGACCGAAGCCCGCCCGATGATCCCCGCCTATCCGGCCCTTGTGCGCAGCTATGACGCGGGGTTCCGGGTGGATGACGCCTACAAGGCCGGGCTGCCCGACCTGCAGAACGGCCCGGCCAGCCTGATCGTGGGTGCGCGCGCGCCGATCCAGCATGTCGGAATTTCCAATTTCCGGCTGCCGATCCGATACCAGACGCGCGACGGCGGCGAACTGACGCTGGAAACCAGCGTGACCGGAACCGTCAGCCTGGAAGCCGACCGCAAGGGCATCAACATGTCCCGGATCATGCGGTCCTTCTATGCCCATTCCGAACATGCCTTCAGCCTCAAGGTGCTGGAAGCCGCGCTTGACGACTACCAGGCGGACCTGGACGCCTATGACGCGCGGATCCAGATGCGGTTTTCCTATCCGATCCGGGTGGAATCGCTGCGGTCGGGGCTGTCCGGCTGGCAGTATTACGACATCGCGATGGAGGTGCTGGACTTCCAGGGCCAGCGGCTGCGGATCATGCATTTCGACTATGTCTATTCCTCGACCTGCCCCTGTTCGCTGGAACTGTCGGAACACGCCCGCGAAACCCGGTCGCGGCTGGCGACGCCCCATTCGCAGCGCTCGATCGCGCGGATTTCTGCGGTGATGCTCGGCCCCGACAAGATCTGGTTTGAGGATATGGTCGAACTCTGCCGCCGCGCCGTTCCCACGGAAACCCAGGTGATGGTCAAGCGCGAGGATGAACAGGCCTTCGCCGAACTCAACGCCTCGAACCCGATCTTCGTCGAGGATGCGGTGCGCGCCTTTGCCCAGGAATTGCAGGCCGACGCGCGCTTCGGCGATTTCCGGGTGGTCGCCAGCCACCAGGAATCGCTGCATTCGCATGATGCGGTCAGCCTGATGACCAGCGGACCGACCTTCGCCCAGGCCTCGCTGGACCCGATGACCTTCGCGGGCCTGCGGGCCTAATAGGCCGCAGACCCCGTGCCTTCGGGCAACGCGCCATAGGGAAGCCAGATCGTCTTGGTCTGCGTCGCGTGGCGCAGGAAGACCTCTCCCTGCGCCTGCGGGCCGGTCCAGTCGCGATGCGCCGGCGCCCAGACCGGCTTGAGGTTGCCGCCCGCTGCCCGTTCCACCGCCGTCAGATCGCCGCCGACCATCCACATCGCCGCCACCTCGTCATGCGCGGCCAGAACCTTGGCCAGGTCATCGCGCGGGCCGGTGACGATGTTCACCACGCCGCCCGGCAGGTCCGAGGTGTCGAAGACCTGATACAGATCCGTCACTGCCAGCGGATCATCCTGCGCGGCGATGGCGACCACGCGGTTGCCCATGGCGATGGCGGGCATGACCAGCGACATGAACGCGGCCAGCGGCTGCGCGTTCGGGCAGGCGATCCCCAAGACGCCGAAAGGTTCGCTGACCACGTTCAGCATATGGCCGGGCTTGGCCTGCACATTCGCGCCGTCGAACTTGTCCGCCCAGGCGGCATAGTGGAAGGCGCGGTCGATGGCGGCATCGACCTCGACCCGGCTGGTGCGGGCGGCGAATTCGTCGGCGCGGGCGGACAGGTTCTCGGCAACGTAATACAGCACCTGTGCGCGGGCATGGCCGCCCATCCCGGCCCATTTGCCAGCCTTCGCGGCGGCCTCGACCGCGTTGCGGATGTCCTTTCGGCTGCCCAAGGGTGCCAAGCCCCCCGGGACGGCATTGCTGGCCCCCCCATCGGGCCGCTTCTGCGCGCCGCCGATATAAAGCTTGGCAGTGCGGTCCAACGCCCCGCCTTGGCCCGTCCCGGTGGTCGTGGCGACCGGGACTGCGGGTGCGGGTTCCTCCGCCGCATCGACCGGCGCGTCCGCCAGATAGTCCAACATCCCCACGCGCCCGCCCTCGCGCCCGAAGCCGCTTTCGCGATAGCCGCCAAAGGGCGCCGCCGCGTCGAACAGATTAGCGCAGTTGATCCAGACCACGCCCGCCTTCACCTTGGCCGCGATGCCTGTCGCCACCGCCGCGCTTTCCGACCAGATCGAGGCCGCAAGGCCATAGCGCGTGTTGTTGGCCAACTCGACCGCCTCATCCGCCGTGCGGAAAG
>JAPSIP010000175.1 GCA_031178645.1 Paracoccus sp. (in: a-proteobacteria)
TGAAGCAGCGTTTTCATAAGCAATCCTATAACCGTCCCAGATGGACAGGGCGTTAACATCGCCGCGGAAACCAGAGCAGGTGGCCCCATTGGCGTCTGCGGAATGATTACGGTTTTACGGATCGTCCGGGCCATGCCACTTGTCCGTGAGACGGGCGTGAGCGCCCGAAACAGGCATTTCAGGCAGCTTCCTGCCGACGGCGAAATGGTTAACTGGCAGGAATCAGCGTGATCGCGCCCAACAAGGTCCGGTGCGGACCCAATTCAGGCAGCCCAAACCAAGATTTAAGTGATTCGTTGCGCTCGTCAGAAGCCTATCGATCTTCGTGCCGCAAGCGCGCCCGCAAGGAAGATTGCGCCGCCGCAAGCCGGGCGACAGGCACCCGGAAGGGCGAGCAGGACACATAGTCGAAGCCCGCGTCATGACAGAAGGCGATCGATTCCGGATTGCCGCCATGTTCGCCGCAGACCGAGATGGTGATGCCCGGATGCTGGTGGCGCGCCCGCTGCGCGCCCGTCAGCAGCAGTTCGCCCACCCCGTCCTGGTCGAGGCAATGGAACGGATCCTCGGCATAAACCCCTTGCCCGACATAGATGGCCATGAAGCGCCCCGCGTCATCGCGCGACAGGCCATAGGTCATCTGCGTCAGGTCGTTCGTGCCGAAGGACAGAAAGGCCGAATGGGCCGCGATGTCGCCCGCACGCAGGCAGGCGCGGGGCGTTTCAACCATCACCCCCAAGCGATAGGTGAAACTGGCGTGGCGGTCGTTCTTCACGGCGGCGGCGACGGCGTCGATGCGGTTCTTGACCAGCTCGACCTCTCGCATGGCGCTGACAAGGGGGATCATGATCTCGGGCACGACGGGGTCGCCCTTGCGGCTGGCCTCGATGGTGGCCTCGAAGATGGCGCGGGCCTGCATGTCATAGATCTCGGGAACGGTGATCCCCAGCCGGACCCCGCGCATTCCCAGCATGGGATTAAACTCGGACAGCGCCTCGACGCGGCGGGTCACGTCGGACAGGGGCAGGTCCAGCGAATCGGCCAGATCGCGCAGCCCTTCCCGGTCATGGGGCAGGAATTCGTGCAAGGGCGGGTCGAACAGGCGGATGGTGACGGGCAGCCCGGCCATGATCTCGAACAGGGCGGTAAAATCCTGGCGCTGCATGGGCAGGATGCGGTCCAGGGCCAGGCGGCGATCCTCGGGCTTGTCGGCAAAGATCATCTCGCGCATGGCGGGCAGTCGCTCGGCGTCGAAGAACATGTGCTCGGTCCGGCACAACCCGATGCCCTGCGCCTTGAAGCGCCGCGCGGTCCGCGCATCCTCGGGCGTGTCGGCATTGGCGCGCACGCCGATGCCGCCCGCTGCATCCGCCCAGTCCAGAAGCTGGGTGAAGTTGTCGTCAAGCGCCGGTTCCAGCAAGGGCACGCAGCCGGCCAGAACTTCGCCCGAGGATCCGTCGATCGTGATCTCGTCCCCCTCGCGCAGGACCATGCCGCCCGCGCGCAGCGTGCGTTGCCGCGCGTCGATGCTGATGCCGGTGGCGCCCACGATGCAGGGCAGGCCCATGCCGCGCGCGATCACGGCCGCATGGCTGGTGGTGCCCCCGCGTTCGGTCAGCACGCCCACGGACGCGTGCATCCCGCGCACATCCTCGGGGACGGTTTCGCGGCGCACCAGGATGCAGGCCTCGTCGCGAGCGGCCGAAGCCTGGGCTGCGGCGGCGGTGAAGACGATCTTCCCGGTGGCCGCGCCTGGGCTGGCATTGATGCCGCGGGCGATCACCTCGCGCGGGGCGCGGGGATCGACCTGCTGGTGCAGAAGATCGGCCAAGGCGCGCGGTTCGACGCGCATCACGGCCTCGGATTCCGGGATGATGCCGTCACGGGCCAGGGCCACGGCAATCCGCACACCGGCGCGCGACGTGCGCTGGACGCGGGTCGCGTCGATAATGGCGATCTGGCCGTCCATCACCACGAACTCGATCTGCATCTCCTCGCGCAGACGCTCGCGCGCGGCGACGCCGAAGCGGATCAGGTCGGCAAAGACCTCGGGCGCGGATTCTTCCAGGGAAGGGCCACGGGTGTCGCGGGTCAGGAACTGGGTTTCCGCCCCCGCCCCGTCCGCGCCGCCATGATGCTGGCGGCGGAAGCGGCCGGTGACACGCGGAGCGCCGGTGACGGAATCGGCGAACTGGATGCTGCCCGACCCGCAAAGGCCCGGCCCTTGGCCCAACACCATCTGCTGCACGACCAGCCCCAGCGGCGCATTCGAAGGCGCGCCCTTGGCCTGCCGCAGCAGCCGCGCCGTCGGGCCTTCCCAAGCGCGGGCCATCGACCGCAGCACCTCGGCCAATTGAGTGGCGGGATCCTGGGGGAAATCCTCGTCCGTTTCCTCGCGATAGCTGCGCAGGGCCTCGGCCAGGGCGTCGTCGCCTTCCTGCGCGAACATGTCGGGATCAAGGCGGGCGATGTTGATCGCATAGCCCTGGACGAAACGGCGATACAGCGTGTCGGCATTGGCGCGACCGATGCGACGGGCCAGCCGGTCATGGGTCTGGGCGTTGATGCCCACGTTCAGGATCGTCCCAGGTCCGCCCCATTCCGGCATCAGGGCCGAGGGTCGGACGCTGACCAGTCCGTCGCCTTCCGAGAAAAGACCCGACAAGGCTCCAAGATCAACAGGTTTCCCCGTTGCGATCGACTGCACCGTTTCCGACGGGATGGCAAAGCTGCGTGGCACCGGCAGGCGCATTCTTACCAACCGCTGCAGGCATTTGGCGCGCCAGCCATGACAGGCACGTTCAACCCCGGCCGAGGGGGTGATTTCGGTCACGTCGGGAAGGTCGCGCGGTTCCATCTTGCGCGACCATAGGCGGGCCGAAGCCCATGCTGCAAGCGCGAAAAAGGGGGCCGTGGCCCCCTTGATCCCGTCTTACTCGACGATCGTGACCTTGGCCATGTAGTCGGGTTCCTCGACGGCGCCATTGGCGTTGGCATCGCCCTTCTTGATCTGGTTCAGCACGTCCCAGCCTTCGATCAGTTGGCCGACGACGGTATACTGCCCGTCAAGGAAGGTCGCCGGGGCCAGGTCGATGAAGAACTGGCTGTTGGCGCTGTTCGGATCCTGCGAGCGGGCCATGCCGACGGTGCCCGCCTGGAACGAGACATCGTTGAACTCGGCCTCCAGGTCGGGCAGGTCGGACCCGCCCATGCCGGCCATGTTGGTGCTGGCACCGTCATGCTTGCCATGTTCCACGTCGCCCGTCTGGGCCATGAAGCCGTCGATGACGCGGTGGAAGACCACGCCGTCATAGGCGCCGGCCTTGGCCAGCTCGACCAGGCGCGCGACATGGTTCGGCGCCTTGTCGGCCAGAAGGTCCAGCGTGATGGTGCCCTTGGCGGTGCCGTCGGCACCGGCAACCTCGATCACCATGTTGGGGCCGGGGCCGTCTTCATGGGCCGGGGCCTGTGCGTGGGCAGCCGTTGCGGCCAGGATAAAGGCGGGGATCAGCAGCTTACGCATCGGCAGCCACCTTGACGCTGATCATGCGGTCGGGGTTCGCAGGCGGCTCGCCTTTGGCGATCTTGTCCACGTGCTCCATCCCGGAAATCACCCGCCCATAAACGGTATACTGGCCGTTCAGGAAATGGTTGTCCTTGAAGTTGATGAAGAACTGGCTGTTGGCGCTGTTGGGGTTCTGCGACCGTGCGGCGCCCAGGGTGCCACGGTCATGCGGCAGCTTGGAAAACTCGGCCGGCAGATCCGGCAGGTCGGACCCGCCCGTGCCCGAACGGCCGGGGTTGTAGTTGTTTTCCATGTTGGCGTGCTGCACGTCGCCGGTCTGAGCCATGAAGCCGTCGATCACGCGGTGGAAGGCCACGTTGTCGTATTTCCCGGCGCGGGCCAGTTCCTTCATGCGCTCGGCATGTTTGGGGGCAACATCGGTCAGCAGCTCGATGACGACAGGGCCGTCCTTCAGCTCGATGATGATGGTGTTTTCGGGATCCTTGATCTCGGCCATGCGGCCCTCCTTTGCCACGTTCGGTCCTTGGTCTAGGGCTTTGGCGCCCCAAGGGCAACGCGCAAACCCGTTCACGGCGGGATCACCCTTACGCGAGAGTTGACGCCGCCCGCCCCATGCGGGACAAGCCTCGGACGCCCCAAAAGCCCGAAAGGACGACGCGATGGCCGATTTCAAGACGATCGATGACCTGGACATGGACGGCAAGGTCGTCCTGACCCGCGTGGACGTGAACGTGCCAGTAGAGGACGGCCGCGTG
>JAPSIP010000176.1 GCA_031178645.1 Paracoccus sp. (in: a-proteobacteria)
GCGCACCCACCGTCACCCCGTTCGACAGCCGCACCGAGGCGGATCCCAGACCGCCTTTCAGGTTGCCGGTGCTGGCCCCGGTTCCCGCCCCCGCCGTGCCAAGGGCGAAATCCACCGCCGCCTTGTCATAAGCCTGCCTGCCAAGCGCAGGATAGGGGTTGTCTGCCCAGCCCTTCTCCCCGCCGTTCAGCAGATCGAAGACGATGGCGCCCGGCACGATCGGCACCCTTGCCGCGCCCACGGCAAAGCCACGCCCCGCCGCCCGCAGGCCCGCCATCACCCCGTCGCAGGCGGCCAGACCGAAACCCGATCCGCCCGACAGCACAATCGCATCGACCTGGCCTACCAGCTTGTCCGGGGCCAGCAGGTCGGTTTCGCGCGTGCCGGGCGCGCCGCCCATGACATGAACCGCCGCCGCAAAGGGCGCATCGGCGGTCAGCACGGTGACGCCGGATATCAGGCGCGGATCTGCGGCATTGCCGACGCGCAGGCCCGGAATGTCGGTGACAAGGTTGCGGGGTGCAGGGGTCATGGCGGTCCTTTCGGCTGACATTAGTGGTAAGCCCTCCCTCCGCCCGGCAGCAACGGCGATTTCCCGACCTTTACACGCCCCCTGCCGCTGCCTATCTATCCCCGTCATGGCCCAGGACCCCGACAAGAACTACAAGATCATCGCCGAGAACCGGCGGGCGCGTTTCGATTACTTCATCGAAAGCGATCTCGAGGTCGGCATCATCCTGACCGGGTCCGAGGTGAAGTCGCTGCGGACCGGCCAGTCGAACATCGCCGAAAGCTATGCCTCGGTCGAGGACGGAGAGCTTTGGCTGATCAACGGCTATGTTGCCGCCTACAAGCAGGCCGGGGTCTTCGGGCACGAGGAACGCCGCCGCCGCAAGCTGCTGGTGTCGCGCAAGGAACTGGCGCGGCTGTGGCAGGCCGTGGGCCGCGAGGGGATGACGCTGATCCCGCTGGTGATGTATTTCAACCACCGCGGCATCGTGAAGCTGAAGATCGGCGTGGCCAAGGGCAAGAAGAACCACGACAAGCGCGAAACCGATGCCAAGCGTGACTGGAACCGGCAAAAGCAGCGCCTGCTGAAGCAGGGCTGACAAGGCATTGCAAGGGGGGCCGGCCCCTTGTAGATCAGGCCCGCACCAAGGCGGAGGGGGCCATGCTGGACGATCCGAAAACGCTGGTCTCGACTGATTGGCTGGCGGCGCATCTGAACGATCCCGATCTTCGCATCCTTGATGCAAGCTGGCACATGCCCGCCACGGGCCGCGACGCGCGGGCCGAATATGATGCGGCCCATATTCCCGGCGCGCGCTTCTTCGATATCGACGCGATCAGCGACAAGCGCAGCGCCCTGCCGCACATGGCCCCGCCGGTCGAGATGTTCATTTCCCGGATGCGGGCGATGGGTGTGGGCGACGGGCACCAGGTCGTGGTCTATGACAACTCCGACGTGCGCAGCGCGGCGCGGGTCTGGTGGACCTTCCGCCTGATGGGCAAGACCGATGTGGCCGTGCTGGACGGCGGCCTTGCCAAGTGGCAGGCCGAGGGCCGCCCGGTCGAGGATATGGCCCCGATTCTGCGCGACCGCCACATCACCGTGCAGCGCCAGGCCGGACTGGTGCGCGACGTGACGCAGGTGGCCCTTGCCAGCAAGCTTGCCGACTACCAGATCGTCGATGCCCGCGCACCCGAGCGTTTCCGTGGTGAGGCAGCCGAGCCGCGTCCCGGCCTGCGGTCTGGTCATATCCCCGGCGCGCGAAATGTCCCCTTCGGGCGGCTGCTGAACGCGGACGGCACGATGAAGGCGCCCGACGCCCTGCGCGCCGAATTCGAATCCGCCGGCGTCGATCTGAAACAGCCCGTCATCACCAGCTGCGGCAGCGGCATCACCGCTGCGGTCCTTTCGCTTGCGCTTGAACGGATCGGGCACCGCAACCATTCGCTTTACGACGGAAGCTGGACCGAATGGGGCAGCTTCCGGGACCTGCCCCTCGCAACCGGAGACGCCTGAATGCTGTCCAACCTGAAACCGCAAGCCCCCGATTCGATCCTGAAGCTGATCGAGGAGTTCAAGGCCGATACCCGGCAGGGCAAGATCGACCTGGGCGTCGGCGTCTACAAGGATCCGCAGGGGGTGACGCCGGTCATGCGTGCGGTCAAGGCGGCCGAGCAGCGGATTTGGGAAACCCAGACGACCAAGGCCTATACCGGCCTTGCGGGCGAAGCCGAATACCGCAACGCGATGGCGCAGATGGTGCTGAAGGACGCGCCGGGGGACCGGCTGGCCTCGCTGGCGACCGTGGGCGGCACCGGCGCGATCCGGCAGGCGCTTGAACTGGCGCGGCTGGCCAATCCGGGGGTGACGGTCCATGTGTCGAACCCGACCTGGCCGAACCACCTGTCGATCATGAAGTTCATGGGCCTGCCCTTCGTCGAGTACCGCTATTTCGACGCGGAAAGCCGTGGCGTCCATTTCGACGGGCTCAAGGCCGACATCGCCAAGGCGGGCAAGGGCAACATCGTTCTGCTGCACGGCTGCTGCCACAACCCGACCGGCGCGAACCTGTCGATGGAGCAGTGGGACGAGGTTGCGGCGATCCTGGAAAAATCCGGTGCGATCCCGCTGATCGACCTGGCCTATCAGGGCTTCGGCGACGGGCTAGAGGAAGACGCGGCAGCGACGCGGATGATCGCCGCCCGCCTGCCCGAGGTTCTGATCGCGGCCTCGTGCTCCAAGAACTTCGGCATCTACCGCGAACGCACCGGCATCCTGTTCGCCCTGGCGGAAAACACCGCCGCGCGCGATCTGGCGCAGGGGTCGATGGCCTTCCTGAACCGGCAGAACTACTCCTTCCCGCCGGATCACGGGGCGCGCGTCGTCAGCACCATCCTGACGGATGAGGCCCTGCGCGCCGACTGGGCCGCCGAGCTTGAGGAGGTGCGGAACACCATGCTGGGCCTGCGGGCGCAACTGGCATCGGAACTGCGCGACCTGTCGGGAAGCGACCGTTTCGACTTCATCGGCCAGCATCGCGGCATGTTCTCTCGCCTGGGCGCGACGCCGGAGCAGGTGGCCAAGCTGAAATCCGATGCGGCGATCTACATGGTGGGCGATTCGCGGCTGAACATCGCGGGGCTGAACCAGCACACGGTGCCGGTCCTGGCCCGCGCGATCATCGACGCAGGCATCTGAGGCCCATCCTCACCCCGGACTGCGCAGCATGTCGTTCACGCCGCGCAGGACGGGGCCATCGGCGCCCATTTCCACCGTTACGGCGCCTGTGGCCCGCAGGCGTCCCAGATCCAGCATGATGCAGGGCCAGTCCGCAGGCGCGGGCAGCTTTTCCGACAGCACCACGATCCGCCACGGTTGACAGGCGGCGGGCGCGCGATCCGCCGCGCCCTTTCCGGTGAAATGCCAGATTTCCCAACCCTGCGGCAGTGCCGCCATCCGATCGCGCTTGTCGCCCTGCCAGGCGGGGCGGGAGGCGGATTCTTCCTGCGTGGCCGTGTCGCCATCCTCTTGCAGCCAGGTGCTGACGATGAAGGCCCCGCCTGACGGCTTGGAGACCGCGCGACCCTGGGGGGTCATCAGCCCCACCGCCTCGCCCTCGGGCGCGATCAGCAGCAAGGGGCGGCTGGCCATCAGCCAGATTGCCGCTGACGCCGCCAGCATCACCATCCCCGCCAGGAAGCCCCCGCCCATCAGGCTGGGCTGCCGTGCCGTCAGTCCCTGACGCCAGCACAGCACGGCAAGGGTCGCGCCAAAGCACATCAACGGGATCACCGGCGCGGGCGGCAGCGGCAGCGCCACCACCGCACCCCCCAGGCCCGCCACCCATTCCGCGACCCGCAGCATCCAGCGGGTGCCCAGCCCCATGACCCACAGCGCCGGCCCCGCAAGACCGACCGGCGCCAGCAGCGCGCCGATCACGCCCGCAGGCATCACCAGGGCGCCCATCACGGGCACGACCAACAGGTTCGCCAGCAGCCCGTATTGCGCCATCCTGTTGAAATGCGCCGCCGCCAGCGGCGAGGTCGCGACCGAGGCCACCAGCGATGACACCAGCAGCATAGCCACCGGCCGCAGCCAGAAGGGCAGGTGGGGCGAAACCTTCGACCAGGGACCGGCGGACAGGATCAGGGCGACGGTTGCCGCGAAGCTCATCTGGAAGCCGGGATGGGTTACTGCCTCGGGCGAATAGACCAGGATGATGGTCGCGGCCAGGGCAATGGTGCGCAGC
>JAPSIP010000177.1 GCA_031178645.1 Paracoccus sp. (in: a-proteobacteria)
AGGCCGGCCGAGACCGCGTTCTGAACCTTGGACTTTTCTTCCTCGAAGATGCTTTCCGCTTCGTGGAAAAGCTGGTCGCTGTAGTGGCCCAGCAGTTCGTCCTCTTGCCGGGTGCGCGGCAACAGGCAGGCAAGGCCCGCGCCGATCGCGACGGCTGCGACGCCAAAGAACAGGGGTTCCTTGTCATAGCCCTTGGACACGGTCCGGCTGCTTTCGCGCAGGCGGCGGCTCGCGTCTTCGCGCGCGTCCAATGCGCGACGGCGGGCGTCATACACGCGGCGCCGTGCCTCGTCGCTGAACCCTTCGGTGCCTTCGCTCAGTCGGTCGTGAAGGCTGCTGGTCCCGTCGCTGATCCGGCTCCGCCATTGCTGAGCCTTCTGACGCAATCCATCGGTCATGCCGCTCCCTTCCTTGGAGTTGTGGCTGGAACTGCCAGCCGATTTGTGCCAGGTGCCGCCGCCGCTTGTCTTCCAGCCACCCTGCCCGGCGGAAGTCGAGGCACTGGTTGCAACGCTGCCGGACCCAGACTCGATCCGGTCCGCAGTGCTGGCCCCCGTGCTGGCCGAGGTGCCGGTCGAAGTGCTGGCCGAGGGGCTGGCGTAATAGGGCTTTGACGGCCTGTCCCAGTCGCTGCCGCGACGCTTGTTGTAATGATCCTTGGCGCTGTGGGTCGGATCATAGCCGCGGCCAAAGATCATCCAGGCAAGCCCCACGCCCGTCAGCGCAAGCGCGACCGGATTGGACCGCGCGGCGTCGCTGGCGGAATTGGCCCATTCGGACCCATTCTCGCGGAACTTGTCCGTCAGGCGGCGGGCAAAGCCGTCCAGCGACAATTCGTCCTGCAGGTCGTTCAGCGTCCGGCGAAGGGCATCGCGGTCTTCTTCGATCTCGCGTTCGATCCGTTCAGGATTGTCAGCCTCATTTGTCATTGTATGCCCCCTTGATGGTCTGGGCGTCACGCTGCACGTTCTGAACGGTGCGAGACGGCATCAGCGCCTCGGGCTTCAGGTCGCTCATGCCCTTGCGCAGAAGGATATAAGCCAGCACCGCCAGCACGACGCCGACGATGACCGCGCTCCAGATCGGGCCTAGGTCGGTTTCGGCAAGGGCCGCGACCAGGGCCGCGACCAGCACATTGATCGTGACGATCGCGATGACGGCAGCGGCAGCGATGAAGCCCACTCCGACGCCGGCCCGCTGGAGGTTCTGGCCGACCTCGGCCTTGGCCAGGGCGATCTCCTTCCGGACAAGATCGCCCGAAAGCCGAAGCGCCTCGGAGGCCAGGGACGCAGGACCCTGCGACCGGGCCGAGTCGCCGTTGCGTCCCGTGTCGTTCGAGAAATCAGCCATTTCGGCCTCCATTCCTGTCAGGAGCGGACGGGTTCCGATGGCCTTGGCTGCCCGAGGATCCGCTTGCGCCACCCTGCGACCCGGACGCGCCCGACGACAGATCGCCGCCGGCCTCGCTGCCGGTGCCGCTGCCGCCGATGCCTGAGGACCTGGCAGACGGGTTCGCCCCGGTGCCGGCAGTGGACGGCGTGGTCCCCGACCCGCTGCCGGTCATGCCGGTGCTGGCCGGCCCGGACCCGCTGATGCCGCCGGTGCCGGAACCGGAATCAGACGAACCATAACCCGAGGAGCTGCCGGACGTGCCGGTTCCCGATGTTCCAAGCCCTGCGCCCGACTGGCCCGTGCCCGACTGGCCCATGCTAGACTGGCCCGTCTGGCCCGCGCCGGTCAAGGTCCGGGCCTGGACGCCCGAAGTCCCCCCCGAACGACCCGTCATGTCATCTGAGCGAGAATAGCTGCCGGGATAGTCGGATCCCTGCGACCTGCCCGAATAGCTTGCGCCGCCACTGCCATGCCGGCTGCTTGCCGGAGCGCTGGCCAGAAGAAAGCGCGCGGCCGCAAAGCCGCCAAGAGCGCAAAGCCCAAGGAAAGCACCCGGACGCTGGCGCGCAAAGCCACGCACGCCTTCCACCAGGTCGGTCGCATCCGAGGACTTGAGGTTCTGCGCAAAGCTGCCGACGCTGTCGGCCGCATAATCGAAGATCTTGCCGATGCTGGAATCCGCGTCGATTTCGGACTTTGCCGATCGCAGGGCCGAGGCAAGCTGGTCCGCCTGGCCGGAAAGGCTGCCGCGGAAGCCTTCTTCGCGCTTTGAAGCCTCTTGTTTCAGGCTGTCAGCGACCTGGCTGACTTTCTCGCCAGCTTTTTCCTTGAGACCGCCCAGGGTGGACTGGTCGTTGCCCGTCGAAGTGTCGTGTTGATCTGAATTCATGGGAATCCTCCCGATATCTGAGACATCGTCGCCGAGGATACGGCGTTCGAACCTTGTCATGAGGGGACAACAACGCAGTTTCTTGATTGTTCCATCGACGGAGGGTTCAACATACCCGCGGAACCAATAGCCGCGTTCCGGACGTTCAACCCGAGCGGGGAAATCGCCCTGCTGAGCAGGGAATCTGCGCCCTGCCCAACGCCGCACCGGCCCACCAAGAACCGTTCTTGCAAGGAACACGCCATGTCAAACCAGGATCGCAGCGTTTCCCGCAACGACCCGGACGAAAGCGCGGAAACGCCGGGCCGCATCCCCGCAGGCGGATGGAAGCAGATCCTGTGGCGGGTGAAGGACGAGATTTCGCGCGACCATATCTCGGTTGTGGCGGCGGGCATCGCCTTTTATGCCCTGCTGTCGATCTTTCCTGCCATCGCGGCGCTTGTGTCCATTGCCGGGCTGGTGTTGGATCCCGCGGACATCGCCGGACAGTTGCAGACGGCCGTCGGGATGCTGCCGCCCGAGGCGGCCTCGATCCTGCAGGACCAGGTGACAAAGGTCACAAGCGGCAGCGAGGCCGGAACCGGCATCGTGGCGCTGTTCGGTGTGCTGATCGCGCTTTACGGTGCGATGAAGGGCGTGATGACCCTGATCGAGGGGCTGAACATCGCCTATGACGAAACCGAGACGCGCGGCATGGTCAGGCTGTACCTGACCGCCTTCGCCATCACAGTCGGCTCTATCCTGGGTACTGCGGCAGGCATCGCCCTGATGGTCCTGCTGCCGTCCCTGGTGGCCTTGGCCCACCTGCCGCCGGTCTTCGAGACCGCCGTCAGCCTGTTGCGGTGGCCCCTGATGGCGGCACTGGCGATGCTGGCGCTTGCCGCGCTTTACCGCTTCGGGCCTTCGCGGTCCGAGCCGAAATGGCGTTGGGTCAGCGTCGGTGCGGTCGTGGCCACCGCCCTGTGGCTGGCCGGCACCGTCGGCTTCTCGATCTATGTGCAGAACTTCGGCAGCTATACCGAAACCTATGGGACGCTTGGCGGGGTCATCGTGCTGCTGACCTGGATGTGGCTTTCGGCCTTTGTCATCCTGGCAGGCGCCGAACTGAACGCAGAAACCGAACAACAGACCGCGCAGGACACCACCACCGGCGCCCCCGAACCGATGGGCGCACGCGGCGCGGTCAAGGCCGACACCCCGCCGCCCGGGGATGCAGGTTCGGCGGGAGACAGCCGGAAGGGAAGAAGCCGGTCGGGGCGCAGGTCGGGCAGACCCGCGCACAGTTCCTCGAGAACCGATCTTTCCCTGGCGATGCTGCTGCTGGGCAGCGCGACGCTGAAACTGCTGCAAAGGAAAAAATAGCCGCGTTGTTCAGCCGGGCGACAGGCGCAGGGCCAGGCCCGGCGATGGATGGACGCGGCGCGGTGGCGCCGCGTCCTGATGGTGTCATGCCACCAGCTTCTTGCCGTTCTGGGCATGGCGCTGCGCCAACTTGCGCGCCATGCGGCCCGACAGCATCTTGCGCGCCGCGGGACGGACGGCATCCTGCGCCAGTTCCGGGAAAAGCCCCAGGATCTCTGCCCGCGCCTCGGCCGGAATCGATTTCAGCGCCTCATCCCCGGTATAGAGCGACTCGGTTTCCGCGCCGTTCGAGATGACGATCTGGTGGGCATCGAACAGGAAGTGGACATAGGTGACGGTCGCCAGATCCTCGGCGATGTCTATGCCTTCCGTGACCACCAGTTGCTTGGCCGCGACCAGAACCTCGCGCGCGCCGAACATCCGCTCGGCAATCTTGGAACGTGCCAGGACGCGGTGCTGCGGTGAGACGATCAGGTCTGCATCGGGCAGGCCGCCGCCCAGGGCGCCCTGGCAGATCCTGATCGGCCGGAAAGCCGGATTCGCTGCCAGGTCCGAAGCGGTCAGGGTCCGGTGCCCCACCCAGCGGATCGGCT
>JAPSIP010000178.1 GCA_031178645.1 Paracoccus sp. (in: a-proteobacteria)
GGCGGAACTGAACTACCTTGGGTTGCGTTAAACGTGGTTAATGAGCGGCTGACACCAGCAGCTAGCCGCAACATTCCCTAACAAATCCTAAAGATATGTTGCCTCAGCGAACGCTGCGATAAACGCAACGGCAACACCCGTTAAGGTTGTGTGAAGCTGGTTTCACCAACTTGAATGGGACAGTTCAAAATGAGCTATATGCCGAATGTGATCGCCTTCCGCCCCCGGTCCGCCACGGAATCGCTGCGCCGTCCCCGCATCCTGATCCGCGCCGCGCGCGAAGGTCAGTCGGGCTGGCGCCGGGACCGCGACCTCAGGCGCCTGCTGCGGCTTGACCACACGCCCGCGCCGGGCGCCGCCCTGCCCCGCCTGCGCGCCGAGGAAGCCTTGCAGAACGACGCCCGGCTGCAACGGGCTGCCGATTACGACATGCACCGCCATGTCCTGCTGATGATCGCCATCCTGGCCGAGATGCGGGCGGCCGTCGCGGATGCCCCCGTTCCCGTGCGGGCGGGCGCGCGGATGGGTGCTGCGATGCTGGCGCAGGTGGGACTTGCGATCAGCGGCCCCGGAACAGCGAGCCCAGCACACCCCTGACGATCGCCTGGCCTGATTTCGTGCCAAGCTGCCGGGCGAGGCTTTTGCCAAAAGCCTCGACCATCGTATCGCTGCGGGACGACCGGCTGCGCGCCGGCCGCGCCTCGTCCCGCGGCTGGTATCGGCGGGCGTTGCGGTATTCGTCGCGGGTCACGTCGAACAGGGCGTCGTCCTTGGCCTTGGCTTCGGCCTCGGCGGTTGCCTTTGCCGCCTGCTCGGCGCGGCGGGAAAGCAGTTCATGGGCCGACTCGCGGTCCACGCTGCGCCCGTATTTCAGCGCCATGGGGGACGCGTCCATCACCTGTGCGCGCCCGGCGTCGGTCACGGGGCCGATGCGGCTGAAGGGCGGGCGGATCAGCGTGCGCTGCACCATGCCCGGCACGCCCTTGGCTTCCAGAAGCGAGGTGACGGCCTCGCCCGTGCCGACATGCTGGATCGCGTCGGCGGTGTCGAAATCGGGATTGGCGCGATAATTGTCGGCCGCCATGCGCAGCGCCTTCTGATCCTTGGCGGTAAAGGCGCGCAGCGCGTGCTGGATGCGGTTGCCAAGCTGGCCCAGGACGCCTTCGGGAATGTCGGTCGGGTTCTGGCTGATGAACCAGACACTGACCCCCTTGGACCGGATCAGGCGCGCGACCTGTTCCACCTTTTCCACCAGGGCCTTTGGCGCGCCGTCGAACAGCAGATGCGCCTCGTCGAAGAAGAAGGCGACGCGCGGGCGGTCGGGATCGCCTACCTCGGGCAGTTGCTCGAACAGCTCGGACAGCAGCCACAGCAGGAATGTTGCGTAAAGCCGGGGCGAATGCATCAGCTTGTCGGCCGCCAGGATGTTGATCATCCCCTTGCCCGAAGCGTCCTGCCGGATGAGGTCCGACAACTCCAAAGCCGGTTCGCCGAACAGGCTGTCGCCCCCCTGGTTTTCCAGCACCAGAAGCGCCCGCTGGATCGCGCCCACGCTGGCCGTGCCGACATTGCCATAGCGCAGCGACAGATCGGCCGCGTTCTGGCCGACCCAGACCAGCATCGCCTGCAGATCCTTCAGATCCAGCAGGGCCAGGCCTTCCTCGTCTGCGACCCGGAAGGCGATGTTCATCACCCCTTCCTGCGCATCCGTCAGATCCAGCAGCCCCGACAGCAGCAGCGGGCCCATCTCGGCCGGTGTCGTGCGGACAGGGTGACCCTTCTGGCCCCAGACGTCCCAGAAAGTGACCGGGAAGGCTTGGTAATCCAGCGAAAGGCCGATCTGCGCTGCCCGGTCCGAGAACGGCTTGTGCAACAGCCCCCCTGCATCGCCTGACTGCGACAGCCCGGCCAGATCCCCCTTCACATCGGCCAGGAAGACCGGCACGCCAGCCAGCGACAGGCTTTCGGCCAGGGTCTGCAGGGTGACCGTCTTGCCGGTGCCGGTGGCGCCTGCGATCAGGCCGTGCCGGTTGGCGTATTTCAGCAGCAGGGATTGCGGACTGCCATAGGCGGGACCGCCGCCGCCAAGGAAGATTGTGTTCGCCCCGTCGTCCACAACGCCCGCCATGCCGCCCCCTGCCCCTGTTGCGCGCCGACCCGTTGCGGCGTCCGCACCGACAATACAATGTTAAGTCCTTCATGCCAGTATGGGAATCGTTCGGCATCATGGTCGTCGATGTGCGAACCTTCCTCCCTGTTGAACTGCCGCGCCTTCGGGCGCGGTTTTTTTGTGACAAGCCTATCCATCTGGACAGTTGACGGATCAGGGGGCCGCAACTAGCGTGCAGATCAATGATGACCGGCCAGTCCGGCAGGGAGAGGTTCGCCGTTTGGCGTCGGGGTCGTGGTTCGTTCCACGACCCTTTGAATTTCCTTGTCCCCCTTATGCGGAACATGCGCGGCAGCACCGCGACAGGCAGAAGCCCGCCGGTCGCAGCCGGGGTCAAGCCATGGTGAACGCAGCCTTTCCGATGCGGCCTGACAAACGAAATCGGACATGCTACGCCCGCTCAACGCATTGAGCAAAGGGACGAAACAACCATGCCAATCAAACCCTCGCAGGCCCTTCTGGCGGCGCTTGCCCTGATCGCGGCCCCGGCCTTCGCGCAGGACAGCACGCCCCCCGCGACCGACACCCCGGCAGCCGAAGCCCCGGCAGAGACACCGGCAGCGGAAGCACCCGCCGCCGAAACTCCGGCAGCCCCGGCAGCGGATGCGGCGCCTGCCGCCACTGATGCCGCCCCCGCCGAGGGTGCAGCCGCCCCCGCCGCTGGCGCCGCGCCTGCCGCCAATGGCGAACCGCAGGTCGGGCAGTATTACGTCAAGGAAACCCACCAGGACTGGACCACCCGCTGCCTCAGGGCCGACCAGGGCAAGGACCCGTGCGAGCTGTACCAGCTGCTCGAGGACAGCGAAGGCAATTCGGTGGCCGAGATGACGCTGATCCCGCTGCGCAACAGCGAGGAGATCGCGGCAGGCGCGACGCTGGTTGCACCCCTGGAAACCGACCTGGTGCAGGGCTTGGGCTTCGCCGTCGGCACCGCCGAGCCGCGCGGCTATCCCTTCAACTTCTGCGCGCCGGTGGGCTGCGTGTCCCGCATGGGCTTCACCCAGGCCGAACTGGACGGATTGAAGCGCGGCTCGAACGCCACCGTGACGCTGCTGCCCTTTGGCGGCGACCGCGAAAACCCCGTGCGCCTGGCGCTGTCGCTGGCAGGCTTCACCGCCGCCTTTGACGCGCTGACCGCCTATGCCGCGGAACCCGCGCCCGCAGCGGACGCACCCGCCGCAGCCCCGGCGAACTGATCACTCGGCCACGATCATGAACCGCGCCCGCTTCGGGCGCGGTTTTTTCATGCGTCACACGCGCCGCAGCGCGATCACGGCGTTCAGCCCGCCGAAGGCGAAGGCGTTGGACAGGACCGCATCGACCCGCGCATCGCGCGCCTCGTTCGGCACCACGTCAAGGGCGCATTCCGGATCGGCTTCCTGATAGCCGATCGTGGGCGCGATCACCCCGTCGCGCAGCGCCATGATGCAGGCCAGAAGCTCGACCGCGCCGGTGCCGCCGATGATGTGGCCGTGCATCGCCTTGGTGGACGACATCATCAGCCGGTCGGCGTGGTGGCCAAAGGCATGGGCCACGGCGGCGCATTCCGTCTTGTCATTGGCCGCCGTGCCGGTGCCGTGGGCGTTGATATAGCCCACATCCTCGGGGTTCAGGCCGGCGTCCTGCAGGGTCGCGGTGATGGCGCGTTCGGCCCCTTGGGCCGAGGGCATCACGATATCCTGAGCGTCCGAGGACATGGCGAAGCCCACCACCTCGGCCAGGATGTCGGCGCCGCGGGCATGGGCGTGTTCGTAATCCTCGAAGACGAAGACGCCCGCGCCCTCGCCCTGGACCATGCCGTTGCGGTTGGCCGAGAACGGGCGGCAGGCGTCCTTGGACATCACGCGCAGCCCTTCCCAGGCCTTGACGCCGCCAAAGCACAGCATCGCCTCGGACCCGCCGGTCAGCATCACCTGCGCGCCGCCCGACCGGATCATCTGGAAGGCCAGGCCCATCGCGTGGTTGGAACTGGCGCAGGCGGTGGCGACGGTGAAGGCCGGGCCACGCAGGCCAAACTCCATGCTGACATGGCTGGCTGCGGCGTTGTTCATCAGCTT
>JAPSIP010000179.1 GCA_031178645.1 Paracoccus sp. (in: a-proteobacteria)
GCCGCGCCATCGTGGGCCGCGACGGGCAGGCCCGCTGGTCGAAACATTTCACCGCCGCGCATGGCGGCGGATACCGTGGAGATTTGCCGACATATCTTGCGCCAACGGAACGAGGACGGAATGAACAAGACAAGGCTTGGCTTCATTGGCGCGGGCGGCATCGCGCATCGCCATTTCGGCGTGCTGCGCACCATGGAGGATGTCCATATCGCCGCCGTCTGCGACCCCGACCAAGCCCGCGCGGCCCAAGCGGCGCAGGACACGGGGGCCGTCGCCCATGCCGACCACGAGGCCATGCTGGCGGCCGAGGATCTGGACGCCGTCTATATCCGCGTGCCGCCCTTTGCCCAGGCGCGTCCGAACGCGCCTGCATCGCGCGCGGCCCGCCGTTCTTCGTCGAAAAGCCCCTCTCCCTGGACATCGCCGTGGCCGAGGAGATTGCGGCGGAGGTCGAGGCCGCTGGGCTGATCACCGCCGTGGGCTATCACTGGCGCTATCTGGACACGATGGATGAGGCGCACCGCATCTGGCCCAGAACCCTGTCCCATCTGATCCAGGGATTCTAGCTGGACCAGACGCCGCCGCCGCAATGGCGGTGGGACCAGGACAGCTGCGGCGGCCAGGTGGTCGAACAGGCAACCCATGTGATCGACGCCGCCCGCTTCCTGGCCGGCGACGTGACCGAGATCTTCGACATGGACGCCCGCCGCGACCGCGACGATTTCTAGGGGCTGACCGTGCCCACCGCGACGGCCGCCACGCTGCGCTTTGCCAGCGGTGCGATCGCTAACCTGTCGGCCACCTGCCTGTTGCGGTGGAACCATCGGGTCGGCTTGCACGTCTTTGCCGATGGCATGGCATTGGAGATCAGCGAACACGACATCATGGTGGACGTGGGCCGGGGCCGCCCCGTGCGCGGCGCATGGCGATCCCGTCTGGCGCGAGAACCGCGACTTCGTCGAGGCGGTGCAGGGTCGCGAAAACCACATCCTCTGCCCTTACGCCGAGGCGCTGATGACCCATCGCGTAGCCCTTGCGATCGCAGAATCCGCCCGTGACGGCGCCCTTGTGAAGATGGAGGGGCTGCAGGCTGACCCTCAGCCCATCTTTCGTCCGTCCGCTGCGCAGGGTGCCGTCAATGCCGCATGAGGATCGCCATATCTGGTTGTTGGGGATCGAGCGTCCGAACGAGCCCTACTTCTTCGGCTATGACGAAGCCCCGGCGGGCGACGGGCAGGTTCGGCTGGACCTGATGTACACGGGCCTTTCGGCGGGGACCGAACTGACTTTCGTCAAGGGCACCAAACCCTGTCTGCACAGCCGGTGGGACGACTGGCAGGGCCTGTTTATCCCTGGAGAGCCGTCCGCGCATTTCCCAGTGAACTGCCTGCGCTATATGGACGTGATGCGGGTCATCGACGCCCGCGCGCCGGGGTTCAGGAACGGCGACGTGCTGGCCACCACCTTCGGCCACAAGACCGGCCATACTGCGAACCCGGCCCATGACCTGCTGCTGAAGATGCCCAAGGGAATGGATCCCATTCTGGGCATCTTCGTGGCGCAGATGGGACCGATTGCCGCCAACAGCATCCTGCACGCCGATGCCGACCAGTTCGGCGCAGGCGTTCCGTCCCTCGGCGCCGGGGTGGAAGGCCGCCCAGTCCTGGTCTGGGGCGGCGGCACGGTGGGCCTGTTCTGTGCGCTGTTCGCCCGCCAGGGCGGGGCCTCGGAAATCGTCGTGGTGGGCCCCTCGCCCTTCCGGCAGGAGATCGCGCGCAAGATGGGATTTGTCGCCATGGGCGAGGACGAGGCCGTGCGCTATGCCAAGTCCGCCTGGCACCACAAGGTCGGCGGGCGCGGCGCGGAATATGTCTTCCAGACCCGCGCGCGGTCCGACAGCCTTCACCGTTGCCTGCAGGCCTCGCGCCCGCAGGGGATGGTGATCGACCTAGCCTTCTACCAAGGCGGCATGGACGGCGCCCGGCTGGGGGAGGAATTCCACCACAGCGGCCTGGCGATCCGCTGTGCGCAAATCAACCGGATGCCCCGACAGGTCGCCCACGCCTGGGACCAGCGGCGGCTGGCGCAGGAAACGCTGCGGCTTCTGGCGGCGGAAGGCGAGCTGACCCGGCAACACATGATCACCCATGTGGTCCCCCTGGACGACGCGCCCGATTTCCTGCGCCCTCTGGTGGCCGACCGCCCGGATTTCCTGCAAATCGTGTTTGAGGTCACATGAACGCGGATGACACCCTTGCCTGGGGCGCCATCCCGCCCGAGGCCTTCCTGCAGCCCCATGACGGCCACCGCCTGATCCGCATCACTTTCGTCATGGCTTGGCTGGCCGTGGGCGGCGAGGAAACGGAAATCCGGCTGCTGGCCCGCAACCTGCCCCGCGACCGCTATCGCATCACCGTCATCCCCTGCTTCCGCAAGGAGGGGATGCCCGACCAGACCCATGAACAATTGGCCGACCTGGGCGTCCATGTCGATACAACGGCCTATGGCCTGGGGTTCGAGGACACCATCGGCTATCTGCGCCGCAAGCTGGCTGGGGCCGATGTGGTCGTGTCCTGCCAGAACGTGCCCGACATCTATCCGGCCCTGGAACGCATGGCGCTGCGCCCGCCGCTGATCGAACACGGGGGCCTTGTGTCCGAAGCCTTGGCGGGGCCAAAGCATTTCACGGCCCGCTATGTGGGCGTCTGCAAAAGCATCCGGGCCGCTGCGGCGTCCAGGATGCCCGACCGCCCGGGGGACGCCCTGGAAATCCCGTCGATGGTCGATCTGGATGAATTCCGCCCCGAGGCCCGCGCGCCGATGCGGGCCGCCCTGGGGATCGGGGCCGATCAGGTGCTGATCGGCTGGGTCGGCCGCCTGGACCGCAAGAAGCGCGCCGAGGATTTCATCGCCGCCGCCCGGCATGTCGCCGACATCGACCCCCGCGCCCGCTTCGTGATCGTCGGCGGCCCCGACGCCTTCATGCCGGAATACGAGGGAGAGTTGCGCCGCATGGCCGAACCCCTGGGCGGCCGGGTGATCTTTACCGGCGACCGCAAGGACGTGCCGGACCTGCTGGCGGCCATGGACGTCTTCTGCTGCCTGTCCCGTGGCGAGGAGATGCCCCATGTCATCGCCGAGGCGGGCGCGGCGGGCCTGCCTGTCATCGCCACCCCCGACAACGGCGCCCTGGAACAGATCGCCGATGGGGTCAGCGGCGTCTTCGTGCCCCACGAAGACCCGCAGGCCGTGGCCCAGGCCATGCTGCGGTTGCTGGCCGATGCCACGCTGCGGCGGCGCCTTGGAGCCGCGCTGCAAGCCCATGTCCGCGCCACCTATGCCGCGCAGGTGGTCGTGCCGCAATGGCAGGCGCTGATCGACACGGTTCTGGCCGAGCGTCTGCCTCCGCCCCCGCCTTCGTCCTTTGCCAGCTTCATCCTGGGCGGGTGGGAGGCATCGACCCACCGGCTGCGCAGCGGTCGCCGCCTGGACCTGATCGGGGCCATCGGCCACGACATCCATGCGGCGCAGGATTACCGGCAACTGGCCGAACTTGGCATCCGCGCCTGCCGCGACGGCGCCCGCTGGCACCTGGTCGAGACCGCGCCGGGCCGTTACGACTTTTCCAGCCTGACGCCGATGATGACGGCCGCGCGTGACACCGACACGCAGGTCATCTGGGATCTGCTGCATTACGGATGGCCGGACGACCTGGACATCTGGGGGGCCGACTTCGCGGATCGTTTTGCCCGCTTTGCGCGCGCCGTGGCCCTGCATCACCAGGATCTGACGGACGCCGTGCCCTTCTGGTGCCCGGTGAATGAGATCAGCTTCTTCGCCTGGGCCGGCGGCGACGTGCAATACCTCAACCCCTTTGCCGCGCATCGCGGATACGAGCTGAAATGTCAGCTGGCCCGTGCCTCCATCGCCGCGATGCGTGAACTGCGCGCCGTCGATCCTCGCGCCCGCTTCGTCCATGCCGAACCCCTGCTGGCGATCCACCACGATCCCCACAACGGCCGTCCCCTGTGGGAGGCGCATGGCCATCACGACGCACAGTTCCAGGCGTTCGAGCTGATCTCGGGCAGGATGTGGCCGCAGCTTGGCGGGGATCCGTCCTTCCTGGATATCGTCGGGGTCAATTACTACTGGAACAACCAGTGGATCCACGGCGGCCCGCCCATCGAC
>JAPSIP010000180.1 GCA_031178645.1 Paracoccus sp. (in: a-proteobacteria)
ATCACCCTTGGATCATGGGGCTGCGCTATCGGATGGGCGTTGACGGCATCTCGGTCCTGTTCGTGATGCTGACGACCTTCCTGATGCCGCTGACGATCCTGTCCACCTGGGACGTCAAGACCCGCGTCAAGGAATACATGATTGCCTTCCTGGTTCTGGAAGGCCTCATGATCGGCGTGTTCACCGCGCTGGACCTGATCCTGTTCTATCTGTTCTTCGAGGCAGGCCTGATCCCGATGTTCCTGATCATCGGCATCTGGGGGGGCGCGAACCGCATCTATGCGACGTTCAAGTTCTTCCTTTATACCTTCCTCGGATCCGTGCTGATGCTTGTGGCGATGATCGCCATGGCACGCATGGCGGGCACGACGGACATCGCGCAACTGCTGGCCTTTGACTTTTCGTCGGAAACGATGCGCGTCCTGGGCATCACCGTCGTCGGCGGGATGCAGACGCTGCTGTTCCTGGCCTTCTTTGCCAGCTTCGCGGTCAAGATGCCAATGTGGCCGGTCCATACCTGGCTGCCCGACGCGCACGTCCAAGCGCCGACCGCCGGGTCGGTCGTGCTGGCGGCGGTGCTGCTGAAGATGGGCGGCTATGGCTTCCTGCGCTTCAGCCTGCCGATGTTCCCCGTGGCCAGCGACATGCTGCAGCCCCTGGTCTTCTGGATGTCGGCAATCGCCATCGTCTATACCTCGCTGGTGGCCCTAGTGCAGACGGACATGAAGAAGCTGATTGCCTATTCATCGGTCGCCCATATGGGCTTTGTCACGATGGGGGTCTTTGCCGCCAACCAGCAGGGTCTGGATGGGGCGATCTTCCAGATGGTGTCGCACGGCTTCATCTCGGGCGCGCTGTTCCTGCTGGTTGGCGTAATCTATGACCGGATGCACACGCGGGAAATCGACGCCTATGGCGGGCTGGTGAACCGGATGCCGGTCTATGCCCTGGTGTTCCTGTTCTTCACGATGGCCAATGTGGGCCTGCCCGGCACCTCGGGCTTCGTGGGCGAGTTCCTGACCCTGATGGGCACATTCAAGGCCAATACTTGGGTCGCCTTTGTCGCGGCGACCGGCGTGATCCTGTCGGCGGGCTATGCGCTGTGGCTTTACCGCCGCGTGACCCTGGGCGCCCTGGTCCGCGAAAGCCTGAGGACGATCACCGACATGACCCCGCGCGAGAAGTGGATCTTCGTTCCACTGATCGTCATGACGCTGTTCCTTGGCATCTACCCGCGCGCCGTCACCGACATCACCGGCCCCGCCGTCCAGGCGCTGCTGGTCAATTATCACGATGCCCTGCCGCATGACGGACGCGACGGGCTGGCCGTGACCGCCCAGGCGGACGCGGCCGACGCCAGCCATTGAGGAAAGCACGATGACCGCGCTCGATCTTTCGACCATCCTGCCGGAACTTGTGCTGGCGATCTATGCGCTTGGCGCGCTGATGGCGGGGGCCTATCTGGGCAAGGACGCCATCGCGCGTCCGATCCTGTGGACGACCGTGGCGGCGCTGCTGGTGATCGGGCTTTACGTCGGCTTTGCCGACCGCCCGGCGCAGGTGGCCTTCCACGGGATGTTCACCGACGACGCCTTTGCCCGCTTCGCCAAGGTGACGATCCTTGTTTCCGCCGCCGCCGTTCTGGCGATGAGCGCGGATTACATGGAGCGGCACAACCTGCTGCGCTTCGAATATCCGATCCTTCTGACGCTGGCGTCCATCGGCATGATGCTGATGGTGTCGGCCAGCGACCTGCTGTCGCTGTACATGGGGCTGGAACTGCAGTCGCTGGCCCTTTACGTCGCCGCAGCCATGCGCCGCGACAGCGTGAAATCGTCCGAGGCCGGGCTGAAGTACTTCGTCTTGGGTTCGCTGTCCTCGGGGATGCTGCTTTACGGCGCGTCGTTGGTCTACGGCTTCTCGGGGACGACCAGCTTTGCCGGGATCGTGCAGACGGTCGTGGGCGGGCAGCTTTCGGTCGGCCTGCTGTTCGGCCTGGTGTTCCTGCTGGTGGGCCTGGCCTTCAAGGTCTCGGCCGTGCCCTTCCACATGTGGACGCCTGACGTTTACGAGGGCGCGCCGACGCCGGTCACCGCCTTCTTCGCTACCGCGCCCAAGGTCGCCGCCATGGCGCTGATCGCGCGGCTGATGTTCGATGCCTTCGGCAACGTGCCGGGGGACTGGGGCCAGATCATCGCCGCGCTTGCGGTCCTGTCGATGTTCCTGGGATCCATCGCCGGGATCGGGCAGCGCAACATCAAGCGGCTGATGGCCTATTCCTCGATCGCGCATATGGGCTTTGCCCTTGTGGGCCTTGCGGCGGGGACGGCCTTCGGCGTGCAGTCGATGCTGATCTACATGGCGATCTATGCGGTGATGAACGTGGGCTCCTTCGCCTTCATCCTGTCGATGGAACGCGACGGCCGCCCGATCACCGACCTGGAAAGCCTGAACCGCTTTGCCCAGGCCGAACCCGTCAAGGGTTTTGCGGTCCTGTTCCTGATGTTCAGCCTGGCCGGCGTTCCGCCCTTCCTGGGCTTCTTCGCGAAATACGGCGTCCTGACGGCTGCCGTTCAGGCAGGCATGTCCTGGCTGGCAATCCTGGGCGTCATCGCCTCGGTCATCGGTGCATTCTATTATCTGCGCATCGTCTATTACATGTTCTTCGGGGCCGAGAATGAGGGCGTTCAAAGCCGGATGGGCGCGGTCCAGTACATGGCCCTGGTCGTTCCGGCTGCGATGCTGCTGATGGGCGCGGTCTCCATGTGGGGCGTCGATACCGCCGCGGCGACCGCTGCGGAATCGCTGGTGGGTCCGACGCTTGTGCCTGCCGAGGCGGCGCTTCTGCCCGATACCTCGGCCGAGACCCCTGCCGTTGACTAGTGGCGCGCCGCTGGCAGCCTGGCCCGAGGGCGTGGCGCGCCACGTCCTGGATCAGGTTGACAGCACCAACGCCGAGGCGATGCGGATGGCGCCCGCGCTGTCCGGCCCAACCTGGATCATGGCGCGCCGCCAGACGGCGGGCCGCGGCCGGCGGGGCAGGGCCTGGACCGATCCGCCCGGCAATTTCGCGGCGACCCTGGTCCTGCGCCCCGAAGGGGGTCCGGCGGATGCCGCGCGTCTGTCCTTTGTCGCGGCGCTTGCCGTCCATGACGCGCTGCGCCAGCTTTGCGGGCCGCAGCTGAACGTCGCGCTGAAATGGCCGAACGACGTGCTGCTGAACGGCGGCAAGCTGTCCGGCATCCTGCTGGAAAGCATCGGATCCGGCGGCGCCATCCAGGCCTTGGCGATCGGCATCGGCGTCAACCTGGCCGCCGCGCCGGATACCGGCCTGCTGGAACCCGGCGCGACCCGTCCGGTCAGCCTGCTGGGCGAGACCGGCCTGATCGTCAGCCCCGACGATTTCCTGTCCGCCCTGGCCCTGGCCTTCGACGACTGGCACCGGCAGATGCGGGCCTATGGCTTCGGCCCCATCCGCGAGGCATGGCTGGCCCGCGCCACCCGCCTGGGCGAGACGATCATCGCCCGCACCGGCACGACCGAGACGACGGGCCGCTTTGACGGGATCGACGAAACCGGCGCGCTGATCCTGTCCGGCCCGCGCGGCAGGCAGGCAATCCCCGCCGCCGACATCTATTTTGCGGGGGCCTGACCCGTGCTTCTGTGCATCGACACCGGCAACACGAACACCGTGTTTTCGATCTGGAACGGCGAGCGGTTCCTGGCCCATTGGCGCATCGCGACCGACCACCGCCGCACGGCTGACGAATATTTCGTTTGGCTGTCCACGTTGATCGGCGGGCAGAAGTTCGAGCTGGACATCGACGCCTGCATCATCAGCTCGACCGCGCCGCGCGTGGTGTTCAACCTGCGCGTCCTGTGCAACCGCTACTTCGACACCCGTCCGCTGGTGGTGGGCAAGCCGGATTGCCTGCTGCCTGTCGCCCCTCGCGTGGATGCGGGGACCGTCGTCGGCCCCGACCGGCTGGTGAATACGCTTGCGGCCTTCGACCGGCACGGGCCGGACCTGATCGTCGTGGATTTCGGCACCGCGACGACCTTCGACGTGGTGGACGTGGATGGCGCCTATATCGGCGGCGTGATCGCGCCCGGCGTGAACCTGTCGCTGGAAGCCCTGCACATGGGCGCGGCCAGCCTGCCGCATGTCGACGTGACCATGCCCGC
>JAPSIP010000181.1:0-3420 GCA_031178645.1 Paracoccus sp. (in: a-proteobacteria)
CCTTCCTGATCCGATCGCGGCCCATGTCGACATTCACCAGAACGACTGACGCCGCCACCTTGTCCGTCGCCCCGATGATGGACTGGACAGACCGCCATTGCCGCGTCTTCCACCGCCTGATGTCGCGCCGCGCGCTGCTTTACACCGAGATGGTGACCGCCCCCGCGATCATCCACGGCGACCGGCATCGCTTGCTGGACTATGACGCCGCCGATCATCCCGTCGCCCTGCAACTGGGCGGATCCGATCCTGCGGAACTGGAAGCCGCCACCCGGATCGCCGCCGACTGGGGCTACGACGAGATCAACCTGAATGTCGGCTGTCCCAGCGACCGCGTGCAGTCCGGCTGTTTCGGTGCCGTGCTGATGAAGACCCCCGATCTTGTGGCCGAATGCGTGGGGCGCATGATCGCCGCCAGCCCGGTCGAGGTCACGGTGAAATGCCGCATCGGCGTTGATGACCAGGTGCCCGAGGATGTGCTGCCCCTTTTCCTGGACAGGATGCGCGCCGCCGGCATCCGCCGCGTGACGATCCATGCCCGCAAGGCCTGGCTGCAGGGCCTAAGCCCCAGGGAAAACCGCGACATCCCGCCGCTGGACTATCCGCTGGTCCACCGGATGAAGCAGGACTTCCCCGACCTGCACCTGTCGATCAACGGCGGCATTGCCGACATGGATGCGGTGCGTGACCATCTGCGGGTCATGGACGGCGTCATGGTCGGGCGCGTGGCCTATCACCAGCCCTGGGAAATCCTGGGCGGCGCCGACAGCCTGTGGGGCGACCGCCCGCCCTGCGAGACACCCGATCAGGTTGCCCAGGCCATGCGCCCCTATATCCTGTCCCACCTTGCCGCGGGCGGGCGCCTGCACCAGATCACGCGCCACATGCTGGGCCTGTTCCACGGGATGCCCGGCGCGCGGGGCTGGAAGCGCACCCTGTCCGAAGGCGCGTCGAAAGGCGGGATCGAGGTCTATGACGCCGCCTTGGGGCAGATCACCCAACTGGCCGCGTAACCCCTTCATCTTCTGTGCATCAATATCCTGGGGTGAGGCCGCAGGCCGAGGGGCAAAGCCCCTTACTCCGCCGCCTTTTCTGCCGCCTTTGCCTGATCCCACAGCCGGTCCATTTCGGCCAGGTCGCTGTCCTCGGGGCGACGCCCTTGGGCGGCAAGCGCGGCCTCGATTGCGCGGAAACGGCGGGTGAACTTGGTGTTGGCGCGGCGCAGCGCCTGTTCGGGGTCGATCTCCAGGTGACGCGCCAGGTTCGCCATGACGAACAGCAGATCCCCGAACTCTTCCTCAAGCGCGTCGGGGCCAAGGCTGTCTCGGGCCTCGACCAGTTCGGCGGTTTCCTCGGCGATCTTGTCCAGCACCTCGGCGGGGCCGGGCCAGTCGAAGCCCACGCGGGCGGCGCGGTTCTGCAGCTTGACCGCGCGGGTCAGGGCCGGCAGGCCCAGGGCCACGCCGTCCAGGGTGCCGCGCTCGGCCTTGCCGGCGCGCTCGACGGCTTTTATCGCTTCCCAGTCCTTGACCTGCTGGGCCGCGGACTTGTCGCGGGATTCGTCGCCGAAGACATGGGGGTGGCGGAAGATCAGCTTGTCGGAAATCGCCGCCGCGCAATCGGCGAAATCAAACATGCCCTTTTCATCCGCCATCTGCGCATGGAACACCACCTGCAGCAACAGGTCGCCCAATTCGCCCGGAAGCTCGTTCCAGGCCTGCCGCTCGATGGCGTCGGCGACTTCGTGGGCTTCCTCGATCGTGTAGGGCGCGATCGATGCGAAATCCTGCTCGATGTCCCAGGGGCAGCCCGTCTGGGGGTTGCGCAATTGGGCCATGATATCGACCAGTCGGGCGATCTCGGTTTTGGGATCGCGGCGGATCGGTTCGGTCATTGCGATTTCCCTTCGCTTCTGTCCTGATGGGCCATTGCCACAGCCAAGGTGCTTAGTCCACATGCCCGTCCTGAACCGCATCGCCGATTTCTCGGATGACATGGCCCAGTGGCGGCGGCATCTGCACCAGCATCCCGAACTGGGCTTCGACTGCTTCGGCACCGCCGCCTTCGTGGCGGAACGCCTGCGCGACTTCGGCGTGGACGAGATTCATGACGGCATCGGCAACTCGGGCATCGTCGGCATCATCGAGGGGCAGGGGCCCGGCCCCACCATCGGCCTGCGCGCCGACATGGATGCCCTTCCAATGGACGAGGCGACGGGCCTGGATTACGCATCCACCGTGCCGGGTCGGATGCACGCCTGCGGCCATGACGGGCATACCACGATGCTGCTGGGCGCCGCGCGATACCTTGCGGAAACGCGCAATTTTGCCGGCCGCGTGGCGCTGATCTTCCAGCCGGCCGAGGAAAACGGCGGCGGGGGCGAGGCGATGGTCCAGGACGGCATGATGGACCGCTTTGGCATCACCCGTGTCTTTGCGATGCACAACAGCCCCGGCCTGCCCGTGGGCATGATGAACACCGCGCCTGGCCCGATCATGGCCGCCGTCGATACCTTCGAGATCCATGTCCAGGGCCGCGGCGGGCATGGCGCGATGCCGCACCTGACCGCCGATCCCATCGTCGCGGCCGTGGCCGTGGTGAACGCGATCCAGACGATATCCAGCCGCAACCATTATGCCCTGGACGACCTGGCGCTGTCGGTCACGCAGATCCACACCGGCAGCGCGGACAATATCGTGCCTGACACGGCCTATATCTGCGGCACCGTGCGCACCTTCGCCCCCCATGTCCGCGAGATGGTGCGCCGCCGGATGGCGCAGATCTGCGATGGGCAGGCCGCCGCCTACGACCTCTCGATCCGGCTGGCCTATGTCGAGGGCTATCCTGCCACCGTCAACGACCCCGACCAGACTGCCTTCGCCGTCCAAGTGGCGCAGGAGATCGTGGGACATGACAACATCTCGGGCGAGGCGGGGCGCGAGATGGGGGCCGAGGATTTCAGCTACATGCTGAACGAACGGCCCGGCTGCTATCTGTTCATCGGGCAGGGCGACACGGCCAGCGTCCACCACCCGGCCTATGATTTCAACGACGCGATCTCTCCGATCGGGGCCAGCTTCCTGGCCCGGCTGGTCGAGCGCGCGCAGCCCCTGGCGCGGTGACGTTCACGATCCTGTTCTGAACCCGAAGCCTTCCCGGCCTTTCTTGCCAAGTCGGGGCGGCGGCGATAGGTTGCGCGCCAATTCGGGCGGGGTCAGACCGCCGTGACAGCCGAAAAGGATAGCTTCATGTTCGTCACCCCCGCCTATGCCCAGGCCGCCGCAGGCGGTGCAGGCCCCACTGCAGCCTTCGCGCAGTTCATCCCGCTGATCCTGATCTTCGCGATCATGTATTTCCTGATGATCCGCCCCCAGCAGAAGCGCGTCAAGCAGCACCGCGAGATGGTGTCGGCGCTGAAGA
>JAPSIP010000181.1:3430-4132 GCA_031178645.1 Paracoccus sp. (in: a-proteobacteria)
TCGTCACCTCGGGCGGGATCATCGGCAAGGTGTCCTCGGTCCGCGACGACGAGCTGGAGGTCGAGATCGCGACCGGCGTCAAGGTCCGCGTGATCCGTTCGACCGTCTCGCAAGTGCTGAACAAGTCCGAGCCTGTCGCGGCAAACGCCTGACGCCACCAGAACAACAACAATAAGGGCTTCGGCAAGATGCTGCAGATCGACCGTTGGAAACGCATCCTGATCGTCGGGCTTTGCGTCCTGGGCATAGGCTTTGCCGTGCCCAACCTGTTCTACCAGCGGGTCGAGAGCCACAACGATGCCGTGGCCGAGATCGAGCGCACGGGCGTCGAGACGCCCGAGCTTGCCGCCGCCCGCGACGCCTGGCCGTCTTGGCTGCCCTCGTCGGTCGTGGCGCTTGGGCTTGACCTGCGGGGCGGGGCGCATCTGCTGGGCGAGGTTCGCGTGGCCGAGGTCTACAAGGCCCGGATGGACGCGCTGTGGCCCGAACTGCGCCGCGCGCTTGCCGATGAACGCGCCACGCTTGGCGCGATCCGCCGCCTGCCGTCGCCCGAAGGCACGCTGAAGATCGAGGTCGAGAATGCCGACCAGATCGCCCGCGCGACCGAAATCGTGCGCGGCTTTTCCACGCCGGTGACCACACTGACCGGCGCGGGCCAGCAAAGCCTAGCGATCCAGCAACAGGGCAATACCATCACCGTCC
>JAPSIP010000182.1 GCA_031178645.1 Paracoccus sp. (in: a-proteobacteria)
CCGAAAAAGCGGCCTGATCCTTTCTGCAAGCACCTGTCATGGCGGCCCGGATATCCGGGCCGCTTTTTTCTGTCCTGCGGCAAGGCGGTGGCCGGATATGCCGTTTCCTGCGCAGCTTGCCGCCGCCTCCACTGATCGCGCCGTTGTGAACGAACGCAAGTGGGTCCGATCCGTTGTCCTTCAACCTGATCGGCGGGGACAATCAACCACGGGGGAAGCAATGCCCGACGATCCGAATCGCGATACGCTGCCTCTGGTCGAGGAAAAGCTATCCGTCACCAAGCAGAAGGTTCTGACCGGACGTGTCCGCATCGCCACCCAGACCGAAACCATTGACCATCTGCTTCCCGCAGAACTGACCCGCGAGGAGGTCGAGGTGGTCCGGGTGCCGGTCGATCGCCGCATCGACAGCGTGCCGGACATGACCACCGAAGGCGACCTGACCATCATCCCCGTGGTCGAGGAAAGGTTGGTCGTGACGCGCGAACTTTATCTTCGCGAGGAGATCCACGTGCGCCGCATCACTACGCGGGACAGGGTCGAAATCCCGGCACAGACCCGCCGCCAATCCGTCCGGGTCGAGCGTTTCCCCGAAACTCTTGACCCCACCCATACCAGCAGCAAGGACGATCAAGATGACCTATGACAACGAAGTCGGCGCCAGCAGCGCGCAGCAAATGGGCACCACCGGCAATGCGTCGCTGTCGGCGATGTTCGACAGCCATGACGATGCGCAGCGCGCGGTGGACAGGCTGGTGCAGGCCGGGATCCCGATGGCGCATATCCGCATGGTGTCGGGCGGCTCGGACATGCCTTCAGCGACCCGCACTGACGAGGACAAGAGCTTCTGGGACAGCCTTGGCGATTTCTTCTTCCCCGACGAGGATCGCTATGCCTATGCCGAGGGGCTGTCCCGTGGCGGCTATCTGGTCACGGTGACGGGCCTGGGTGCCGCGCATCATGACATCGCGCTGGATATCCTGGACGACGAAGGCAGCGTCGATCTGGACGAACGCGCGGAAAGCTGGCGTTCCGAAGGCTGGGACGGCTACGAGTCCAGCAGCTATGCGGGCGCGGGCGGCAGTGCGCCCATGACCGAGGGTTCGTCGACCGGGGCGCGGACCGGCAACCTGGACACGCAGATGGAATACGGGGCCGAAACCGGCCGCCTGGACGACCGCTCGGACGACGAGACCATTCCCGTGGTCGAGGAACGCATCCGCATCGGCAAGCGCGACAACAGCCACGGCCGGGTCCGCGTTCGCGCCTATACGGTCGAGGAACCCGTCAGCGAAAGCGTAAACCTGCGCGAGGATCGGGTCGAGATCGAACGCCGGCCCGTGGACCGCGCCGTGACCGGTGCCGAGGCGGCGTTTCAGGACCGCACCCTGGAAGCCGAGGAATATCGCGAGGAAGCGGTCGTCCAGAAGGAAGCCCGCGTCGTTGAGGAAATCGGCCTGCGCAAGACCAGCGAGACGCATCAGGAAACCGTTTCGGACACCGTGCGCCGGACCGAGGTCGAGATCGAGGACGAGCGCGACACCCTGGACGCGGCGCATCGCAACCGGGACGACCGGACGCTCTGACGCAATCGAAAGCGGAACGGAAACGGCGCCCCTTGAGGCGCCGTTTTCATGCCGGCTGCCGCAGCCGGGCCTGCCGCAGGGCTGCAAGATCCGCGCTGCCCGTGCAAAAGCAGGCCGTCCGCAACTGCCGCAGCACGATGTCCAACTGGCCCAGCAGCGCGTCCGGCCCGTCGATGGCCGAGGCAAGCACCGCCCCCGCCAGCGACACCACATCGGCCCCCAGGCGGATCGCGCGTGCGGCGTCCAAGCCATCGACGATGCCGCCTGACCCGATGATCGTCGCATCGGGCGCGGCCTGTCTTGCGGCCCGGATCGCTTCGGCGGTGGGGATGCCCCAGCCCGCGAAACAGGCAGCGACGCGGGCCGCGGCGGGGTCGGGGGCGCGCGCGGCCTCGACCTTGGCCCAGTCGGTGCCGCCGGATCCGGCCACGTCGAAGACGTTTACCCCTTCGGCCGCAAGCCTTGCGACGACGGGGCCAGACAGGCCTGCCCCCACCTCTTTCACGACAACGGGCACGGGCAGGTCGCGCGCCAGGGCGCCGATCTTGGCGGCAAGGCCGCGCCAATCGCGGTCGCCCTCGGGCTGCACGGCCTCTTGCAGTGGGTTCAGGTGCAGGATCAGCGCCGATGCGCCGATCGCCTCGACGGCGCGCATCGCCTCGTCTCGGCCAAAGCCGCGGTTCAGTTGCGCGGCGCCGAAATTGGCCAGGATCGGGATGTCGGGTGCCAGGCGGCGCAGGCTGCCGTCAAGGCCCGCGGCCTCGCCCCCTTCGATCACGACGCGCTGCGATCCGACCGCCAGGGGCAGGCGCAACTGCTGGCAGACCTGCGCCAAGGTGCGGTTGATCGCCCCGGCCCGCCGCGGCCCGCCGGTCATCGACCCGATCATCACGGGGGCGTCAATGCGGCAGCCAAGAAATCTGGTGGACAAATCCACGTCGTGCCACGAAACTTCGGGCAGGGCGACATGTTCGAACAGGACTGCCTCGAGCCCGGTCGTTACGGTTGCGCCTGCCTTCCCGGCAAGCACGACATCCAGATGTTGTTCTTTCCGCGAGGTGAGTGTGAGACCAGAGTCATTGTCTTTCCAAAGCGACGGATCGGGGTGGGTCATGCCTGTCAGCCCTTGTCATTTCGCACTGTGCCTGCTTGCACAAAGCCCGTTCTGAAGGACAGTCTCATGCACCAGCAGGCAATAGACAAGGCGAAGGCCGCGCCCACCCATTTCGACATGCAGGAGAGTTTTGTCCGCCAGCTTGACGCGCGCATCACCCATCACCTGTCCCAGCTTTCCCCTGCGCCCGCCCGCCTGATCGATGCCGCAAGCGACGCGATGGGCAGCGGCAAGCGGCTGCGGCCCTATCTGCTGCACATGGTGGCGGGCGAGGCCGCGGACCGCGACGCCGTCCTGGACATGGCCGTGGCCCTGGAAATGGTGCACACGGCATCGCTGATCGTGGACGACCTGCCTTCGATGGACAATGCCATGCTGCGGCGCGGCCGGCCCACGACCCATGCCCGCTTCGGCGAGGCGACGGCGATCCTGACCGCGATTGGGCTGCTGAACCATGCCATCTCGATCGCCAATGGCGTGGCGGGGCTGGCTGACGGGCAGCGGGGCGCGCTTGTGTCGATCCTGTCGGGGGTGATGGGATGGCAGGGGCTGGTCGCGGGGCAGGAACTCGATCTCAACGGCTTCTCGGAAAAGGACAGTATCGCCGAAGGCCCGCTGGACCGCATCACCCGGATCAATGCACTGAAGACCGGCGCGCTGCTTTGCGCGGCGGTCGAGGCCGGTGCGATCCTTGGAGGGCGGCCCCATGCCGAACGCAGCCTGCTGCGCCGCTTTGGCGAGGATCTGGGCCAGGCCTTCCAGATCGCTGATGACCTGATCGACATGCTGTCCGACAGCGCCGCCACCGGCAAGGACTGCCGCAAGGACATCGGCAAGGAAACCTATCTGGCCGTCTATGGCGCCGAGGAGGCGCTGCGCCGATGCCGTGGGCTGCTGGCCTCGGCCGATGCGGCGCTTGTTGATGCGGGCCTGTCACCCGAGCCTTTCCGCTGCATGATCGACGCGATCTTCACGCCGATGCTGGACCGCGTACCCCAGGCACAGGCGGTCAGTGCCGCTAGGTGAAGTGACCCGCCCAGGCTTGTGAAGCGACCGGACGCGGGCCAAAGCCTGCGTCTAGGGGCGGATGTAAAGCCCGTCTCGGCTGATCGGGGCAACGCGGCGGCGCGGGGCCAGAACGGTCGAACCGACCGCCGCAGCCGCCAGCCGCAGCTTTTCGCCCTTGGTCGTGGACAGGCGCCCGTTCCAGGCATCCGGTCCCTTGGCGCGCAGCTTGACGCCGATCTGGCGATAGATGTTGCGGGCGGCGGCAATGGCCAGGGCCGGGCGCCGGGGCAGGGCGGCGATGCCCACATCGGCGCTGCGGTAATATATCTCGGCATCGTTCAGCAGGCGCAGGGCGACGCGGTGCAACGCGGGGCGTTGGGACAGGTCGTCGGGATCGACCGCGTTTATCCCCTCGG
>JAPSIP010000183.1 GCA_031178645.1 Paracoccus sp. (in: a-proteobacteria)
CGGTAAAGCGCGGGAATGTCCTCGCGCCGTTCGGCCAGGGAAGGGACGGCCAGAATCGTGCCTGACAGGCGATAGAACAGCCGCGCGTCGAGCTGCCCGTCCCCCCCCAGCCTCAGCGGATCGGCCGAGGTCGAGGCCAGAAGCTGCACATCCATGGACCTCGGCGCAGCGGCCCCCGCAGGCCAGAACTCGCCCGCTTCCAGGATCGCGGCCAGCCGCGCCTGCATCCCGGGCGACAGCGCGTCCACGCGGTCCAGGAACAGCACGCCCCGCTGCGCCCGTTCCAACTGGCCCGTCTGGCGGGTGCCGCGCGGGCCGGGGGTTTCGCTGCCTAAAAGGTCCGCCTCGAAGCGGGCGTCATCCATCGTGTCGCAGGCCAGATGCACGAAGCTGCGGGCACGGCGCGAACCGCGGCGGTGGATCGACCGCGCCACGGCCAGCTTGCCCGCCCCGTCCGGCCCGGTCAGCAGCGCGTTGCCCCCGGCTTCGGCCATCCGGTCCAGGGCCGCGCGCAAATGGGTCATCACCTCGCTGCCGCCCGCCAGTTCGGGAAAATCGTCGGCCGCGTCATGGCGGGCCTGCCGCAGGTCGCGGTTCTCCAGCACCAGCTGGCGGGCCGAACAGGCGCGGTTCAGCGCGGCCAGCAGCACGTCGCGGCCGACCGGCTTGGTGAGGAAATCATAGGCGCCCGCCTTCAGCGCCCCGACCGCCATCGGCACGTCGCTATGGCCGGTCAGAAGGATCACCGGCAGATCGGGGTCGACCTTGTGCAACTGCTCGAAGAACTCGAAGCCGTCCATCCCCGGCATCCGCACGTCCGACAGCACCACGCCGGGATAGTCGCGCGTGATGCCCTTCAGCGCCTGTGCCGCCTGGGCATAATCCTCGACCTGCCAGCCCGCCATCTGCAAGGTCTGGACCTGCGCGGCGCGCAGGTCGTCGTCGTCATCGACAAGGCGGACCAGCCGGGTCATTGGGCCTTCCTCAGCGTCAGGCGGAAGGTCGCGCCCTGTCCGGACACGGGATCGTCTGCCGAAACCTCTCCTCCGAAATCGCGGGCGATATCGCGAGAGATCACAAGCCCCAGCCCAAGGCCCTGCGCCTTGCCCGTCGCGAAGGGCGCGAACAACTGCGCCATCTGTCCAGGCTGAAGGCCGGGGCCGTTGTCCGTGACGGTCAGCACCACCCGGTCCCCCTGGTGTTCAAGGCCGATGCGGATCCAGGGATCCGCCACGTCTTCCTGGGCTTCAAAGGCATTGGTCAGCAGGTTCACCAGGATCTGCTCGACCCGGACCTGTTCGCCGACGACGGCCAGCCCCGCCGGGATCGCAGGCAGGTGGACGGGAATGTCGCTGGCCTTGCGGCGGCTGGCAGTCAGCATCAGCGATGTCTCGATCACGTCACGCAGGGCGACCGCGCCGACCTGTCCCGTGGCCTTGCGGGCGAAGCCGCGCAACTGGTCGGTGATCTGGCCGATCCGGTCGGTCATGCGGGTGATCCGGGCCAGGTTGTCGCCCGCCGGACCGCCGGGATCCATCGCCTGCCCGTTTTCGGCCAGCAGGCGGATCGTGGCCAGGGGCTGGTTGATCTCGTGCGCGACGCCGGCGGTGATCTGGCCCATCGTGGCCAGCTTGTTGGCCTGCACCAGATCGGCCTGCATCTGCGACAGCCGCAACTGGGCCGCCTGGCGTTCGCGGATCTCCTGGGACAGGTCGCGGGTGCGTTCGGCCACGGCTTGTTCCAGTTCGGCGCGATAGGCGCGATCGGCAGCGGCCTTCCGGACGGCACGGCCGCGCGACCGGCGCGCCTGTTCCGCCAGGGCGATCAGCAGCGCCATCGCCAGGCCTGCCGCACCCGCGGCATAGGCCGCCGTCTGGCTTGCATCGCGCATGGGCACCTGCATCGTGACATGCCAGGACGTGCCGCGCACCGGCAGGACGATGGGCAGGCTGCCGTCGGGAACCGGGGGCTGAGGCTTGAAGCGGTTCTGCCCCTGGGTCGTAATGATGACGCGGCCATCGGCCTCGGTCACATGGGTGGTGTTGGGGCTTCGCGACCAGGCTGCCTCTAGCGCCTCGAACTCGACCTTGACGACCACCACGCCCAGCAGGTCATCCCCGTCCCGCACATCATGGGACAGATAAAGCCCCGGCTTGCCGCTGACCGTGCCCAAGGCGAACTCCATCGCGGTGGGCTGGACAAGCGCGCCGCGGAAATATTCGCGGAAGCTGTAGTCGTGCCCGACGAAGCTGTCGGGCTGGTCCCAATTTGACGCGGCGATGGTGTATCCGTCCCCCCGCATCAGGTAGATCACTGCGCTTTGCGTCTCAGATCGCAGCCGTTCCAGCTTGGCCGAAACCTCGTCCCGCGACTGCTGGGTTCCGCCGCGCAAGGCGGCCTTGACGCGGTCGTCATCGGCCAGGATCGCCACCACCGCGCGCTGCCGGTCCAACATGCTTTCAAGCGTCAGCGCCCGCGACTGCGCCGCGGCAAGCCCCTCGTTTCGCAGCCCCTCAAGCGCGCCGGCACGGACCCCCCAATAGGTCGCCAGTGGAACAACGACCAGCAGGGCCAGGGCCACCACGGCCAGAAGCCAGCCTGCCAAGCGCGGCATCGCCTGCGAATCGCGGGCGGGCGGCGCGATGTCCCTGATCTGCTGCACGCGGCGCATTCCCGGCCAAGTGTTTCGATGTTCACACTAACACCTTTGGCCTGTGCGGAAAACCGCACACATTCACAAGGTCTTTGGGCGGAAACAGCCATGATTTCAGCGCATTGCAGCCATGCTGCAAGTTTTTCGGGCTGCGCTGCGGTGGGCGTAGGATGACCGTCATCGCAGTGACATACACCACAAGGTTGGAGGAGGCCTTCCGTGCAACTGGACACATCCGCACATCCCGTCGCCCATGACAAGCGCCCGTTCTATCGCCACCTGTATTTCCAGGTGATCATCGCCATCGCGGCGGGCGCCCTGCTGGGCCATTTCTATCCCCAGACGGGCGAGGCGCTGAAGCCCCTGGGCGACGGCTTCATCAAGCTGGTCAAGATGATCATCGCGCCGGTGATCTTCCTGACGATCGTGACCGGCCTGGCCGGCATGGGATCGCTGCGGGGCGTCGGTTCCGTGGTGGGCAAGGCCTTCGCCTATTTCCTGACCTTCTCGACCCTGGCGCTGATCGTGGGCCTGATCGTCGCAAACGTCATCCAGCCCGGCGCGGGCATGAACATCGATCCCGCCAGCCTCGATGCCTCGACCGTGACCGGCTATGCCGAGAAGGCGCATGAAACGTCGCTGACCGGCTTCGTGATGGACGTCATCCCGACGACGCTGGTGTCGGCCTTCGTGGAAGGCAACATCCTGCAGGTGCTGTTCGTGGCGATCCTGTTCGGCATCGGCCTGATCATGGTCGGCGAAAAGGGCAAGCCCATCCTGAACGTGCTGGAATCGGCCAGCTACGCGATCTTTCGCGTCGTCGACATCCTGATGAAGGCCGCGCCCATCGGTGCCTTCGGTGCCTTCGCCTTTACCATCGGCAAATACGGCATCGCCTCCATCGCAAACCTGGCGATGCTGGTGGGGACGTTCTACCTGACTTCGGCCATGTTCGTGATCGTGATCCTGGGCGCGGTCTGTCTGGCCAACGGCTTCTCGATCTTCAAGCTGATCTCGTATCTGAAGGCGGAGATCCTGCTGGTTCTGGGCACCTCGTCGTCGGAAAGCGCGCTGCCCTCGCTGATGGAGAAGATGGAGAAGGCCGGCTGCGCCCGTCCCGTCGTTGGTCTGGTCGTGCCCACGGGCTACAGCTTCAACCTTGACGGCACCAACATCTACATGACGCTGGCCGCGCTGTTCATCGCCCAGGCGACCAACACCGACCTGTCGCTGCAACAGCAGGTGTTGCTGCTGCTGGTCGCGATGCTGTCGTCCAAGGGCGCTGCGGGCGTGACCGGCGCGGGCTTCATCACCCTGGCCGCCACCCTGTCGGTCGTGCCGACCGTCCCGGTCGCAGGCATGGCGCTGATCCTGGGCGTTGACCGCTTCATGTCGGAATGCCGGTCGATCACCAACTTCATCGGCAACGCGGTCGCGACCGTGGTTGTCAGCCGCTGGCACGGCGCC
>JAPSIP010000184.1 GCA_031178645.1 Paracoccus sp. (in: a-proteobacteria)
TAGCGGGCGTTCTCGTTCCCGGAATGCTTGCCGACGACGCCGCCCATGAAGCCAAGCGGGAAGGAAATCCGGCAGCCGCGCCGGATCGTCCCTTCATCGGGCTTTTCAAGCCCGCACATCATGTTGATCAGGGTGGTCTTGCCGGTGCCGTTGGGGGCCAGGATACCCAGGGAATTGCCAAGCTCGACCCGGAACGAGGCGCGATCAAGGATCACCTTGCGCCGCGTTCCCGTCCAGAAGGACTTCGAGACGTTGTCGAATTCCAGCATCCGCCCTTCCTGTCGCCATCCGGCCCACCACCCTTAGGTGCAGGCGAGTGTGCTGTCCAGATTTCACCTTTTTGTTGCATTCCTCAGCGGCGTTGTCACCCTTCAATCCCGGCAGATTTTCACTATCTGTTCTGGATGCAGCCACTTGAACAGTCGATCCAGAATTGCCGCCTTTGCGCCTCGCGCTTTGGCGCGACCGCCACGGCCCATGAACCGCGCCCGGTGACCTGGTTCCAGCCCAACGCCCGCATCCTGGTCGTGGGGCAGGCGCCGGGGATGCGGGTGCATCTGAGCGGCCGGCCCTTCACCGACCGGTCAGGCGACCGGCTGCGCGACTGGATGGGGACCCCTGAATCGATCTTCTATGACCGCGACCGGATCGCGATCGTGCCGATGGCCTTCTGCTTTCCGGGCTATGACACGCGCGGGTCGGACCTGCCGCCCCCACCCACCTGCGCCAAGACCTGGCGCGCGCAGGTGATGGAGACGCTGCGCCCCCGCCTGACCCTGCTGGTCGGCGGCCATGCGATCCGCTGGCACCTGGGTTTGCGAGACGTGACCGGCGCGGTGGCAGGCTGGCGCGACCATGCCCCGTCGGTCTTTCCCCTGCCCCACCCGTCCTGGCGCAATACCGGCTGGCTTCGCCGCAATCCCTGGTTCGAAACCGACCTGCTGCCGGACTTGCGCGCAGCCGTGCGGGCGGAACTGGCGCGCAACGACTGACCCTGCTTTGGTCAGGGACCGCGCGCCCACCCGTTGACAGGCAGGACGTGCCACGCCATGCCCTTCGGCATGACCGACATCCAGATCGCCCGCGCCGCCCGCAAGCTTCCCATTGACCAGATCGCCGCAAGGCTGGACCTGGCCGAGGGGGACATCCTCCGCTATGGCCATGACAAGGCCAAGATCTCGCACGATACGCTGGCCCGGCTGGCCGACCGGCCGCGCGGCAGGCTGGTGCTGGTGACCGCAATCAACCCCACCCCCGCGGGCGAGGGAAAGACGACCACCACGGTCGGCCTGGGCGACGCGCTGAACCGCATCGGCAAGCGCGCCACCATCTGCATCCGGGAAGCCAGCCTGGGGCCGAACTTCGGCATGAAGGGCGGCGCGGCCGGCGGCGGCCATGCCCAGATCGTGCCCATGGAGGAGATGAACCTCCACTTCACCGGCGATTTCCACGCGATCACGGCGGCGCACAACCTGCTGGCCGCGATGATCGACAACCACATCTATTGGGGCAACGACCTGGACATCGACACGCGCCGCATCACCTGGCGCCGCGTGATGGACATGAACGACCGCGCGCTCCGCGACATCGTGGTGGGCCTTGGCGGGGTCTCGAACGGGTTTTCCCGCCAGACCGGCTTCGACATCACGGTGGCGTCCGAGGTCATGGCGATCCTGTGCCTGGCCCGCGACCTCGACGACCTGAACGCGCGGCTTGGGCGGATCGTGGTCGCCTATACCCGCGACCGCCGGCCTGTGACCGCGCGCGACCTGAAGGCCGATGGGGCGATGACCGTCCTGCTGCGCGACGCCTTGCAGCCGAACCTGGTCCAGACGCTGGAAAACAACCCGGCCCTGGTCCATGGCGGCCCCTTCGCGAACATCGCCCACGGCTGCAACAGCGTCATGGCGACCGATACCGCGCTGCGCCTGTCGGACTATGTCGTGACCGAGGCGGGCTTCGGCGCCGATCTGGGGGCCGAGAAGTTCCTGGACATCAAGTGCCGCCTTGCGGGCCTTGCGCCCTCGGCCGTGGTGCTGGTGGCGACCATCCGCGCGCTGAAGATGAATGGCGGCGTCGCCAAGGACCAGTTGGGGACCGAGGATGTCGGCGCCGTCACCCGCGGCTGCGCCAACCTGGGCCGCCATATCGAGAACCTGCGCGGCTTCGGCCTGCCGCTGGTCGTGGCGCTGAACCATTTCAACGGCGACACCGCCGCCGAGATCGCGGCGCTGCAGGATTACTGCTCTCGCCATGGCGTCACCGCCATTCCCTGCCACCACTGGGCGCAGGGCGGTGCCGGGGCCGAGGATCTGGCCCGTCATGTCGTCGCCCTTGTCGATGAGGATAAGGCCGATTTCCACACGCTTTATCCTGATTCCATGCCGCTGTGGCAGAAGATCGAGACGATCTGCACCCGCATCCACCGCGCTGCCCATGTCGAGGCCCTGCCCGGCATCCGCGCGCAACTCGAGGCGTGGGAATCCGAGGGCTATGGCCACCTGCCGGTCTGCATCGCCAAGACGCAGTACTCCTTCTCGACCGATCCCGACCTGCGCGGCGCGCCAGAAGGCCACGTGATCCCGGTCCGAGAGGTGCGGCTGAACGCAGGCGCGGGCTTCGTAGTGGCGATCTGCGGGCAGATCATGACCATGCCCGGCCTGCCCCGCCACCCGGCGGCCGAGACGATCGGGCTGAACGACCTCGGACAGATCGAGGGGCTGTTCTAGGCTCCGGATAAGATAATCGGCTTGCGCTCCACTTCCCGGCCCGGTCGTCACGAGGCCCTGCGCTTCGGGCTGCTGGTGGAACGTGGCCGGTGTGAAGCAGCCACAGGCATCAGCGAGCGTGTCGGCTGCTTGATCGTCTGCCGCAAAAGAACCGCCGGTTTTAGGTATTTCGTTCCCGCTTGTCAGCGGGATCGCTGCATCACCCCCTTGTTGCCGCCGAGGCGACGCTTGAACCAGGAGATTGCCCATGAACGCCACAGCCACCCCCCTGGCGGCGACGCCTGCCAACGCCGAGAAGATAGACGGCGGCGCTTTTGCCGCCGACTTGCGCCAACGTGTCGCCGTCGAAGTCGCACGGCTTCAGGACGAACACGGGGTGACCCCCGGCCTTGCTGTTGTCCTGGTGGGTGAAGACCCCGCCTCGGCCGTCTATGTCCGCAACAAAGGGGCCCAAACCAAGGCCGCCGGCATGGCCTCGTTCGAGCACCGGCTGCCGGCCGACACCGATGCCGCGACGCTGCTGTCGTTGGTGCGGCGGCTGAACGAAGACCCGGCGGTCCATGGCATCCTGGTCCAACTGCCGCTGCCAGCCCATCTCAACAGCGACCTGGTGATGAACGCCATCGACCCGGCAAAGGACGTGGACGGCTTCCATATCCTGAACGTGGGGTTGCTGGGAACCGGGCAAAAGGCGATGGTGCCCTGCACGCCGCTGGGCTGCTTGTTGCTGCTGAAGGATCGGCTTGGTTCGCTGGCAGGACTGAACGCGGTCGTGGTCGGGCGCAGCAACATCGTCGGCAAGCCGATGGCGCAGCTTCTGCTGAAGGAAAGCTGCACTGTGACCATCGTGCACTCTCGCAGCCGCGACCTGCCTGCAATCTGCCGCAATGCCGATATCCTGGTTGCCGCAGTCGGACGACCCGAGATGATCGGGGCCGACTGGATCAAACCTGGGGCCACTGTCATCGATGTGGGCATCAACCGCGTCGAGCGCGACGGCAAACAGCGTCTTGTGGGCGACGTGGACTACGCCGCCGCATCGCATGTCGCGGGTGCGATCACACCAGTGCCAGGCGGAGTAGGCCCCATGACCATCGCCTGCTTGCTGGCCAACACCCTCACCGCCTGCTGCCGCATTCACGGCTTGCCGGAACCCGAAACAGCGGCGTGACGCGAACTCGCCCCTATCAGGATTGCCTGGGCCATCTGGTTGGGAGACATCATTGGTATGATGTTTGACGTCAGCGCCCATGGAACAGATTAGACCGATTGCGTGATGGAGGGTTCTTGGCTGATCGTAGCCGTTATGGAGCGAAGATGAGCAAGAAGCCCATAACGAAAGCCGAGGCTGACAGGTCTGTCAAAG
>JAPSIP010000005.1 GCA_031178645.1 Paracoccus sp. (in: a-proteobacteria)
AGGCGGTGGACTGGCACAACGGCACCTGGCTGGACAACGCCCTGCCCTATTTCGCAATCGTCGGCAGCACCTTGTCGGTCGCCTATTCGCTGCGCTTCATCGCAACCGTGTTCTTTGGCCCGCAGGCGACCAACCTGCCGAAGACCCCGCACGAGCCGCCCCCCTGGATGCGCCGCCCGGTCGAATTGCTGGTGTTGATCTGCCTGGTCGTGGGCATCCTGCCCGCGCTGACGCTGGGCGCGATCGTCAACACGGCCGCCCGATCTGTGGTCGGGCCGGACCTGCCCTATTACAAGATCGCCATCTGGCACGGGGTCAATGCGCCCCTGATGCTGAGCATGATCGCCCTGGCGGTGGGGACGCTGATCTATGCCTTCAGCGCCAAGTCGATTCCCACCGGCCCCGAGGGTCCGTTCCTGCTGCACCGGATCCGCGGGCAACGCATCTATGACTGGCTGCTGTTCCGACTGTCCTGGCGCCTGCCGCGCATGGCCCTTACCCTGATGTCCACCGAAGCCCTGCAACCGCAGTTGCGCCTTCTGGTGCTGGGCGGAATTGCCGTTGCGGTGGCATCGCTGTGGTCGGGCCTGACCTGGGCGCAGGATCTTCGGCTGCACGCGTTCAACCCGGCCTTTGCGTTGTTGTGGACGGTGGGCGCGGCCTGCGCCATCGGCGCCGCCTGGCAGGCCAAGTATCACCGCTTTGCAGCCCTGGTCCTGTTGGGCGGCGCGGGGGTGGTGACCTGCCTGACCTTCGCCTGGTTCTCGTCCCCCGACCTGGCGCTGACGCAGCTTCTGGTCGAGGTGGTGACCACGGTCCTGCTGCTTCTGGGCCTGCGGTGGCTGCCCAAGCGCCGGTCCGAGATCCCCGAGGACAAGTTGCTGCCCGCCAAGATCCGCCGCGGCCGCGATCTGGTCATCGCCGTGATCGGAGGGGTGGGAATGGCCGCCATTGCCTTTGCGGTAATGACGCGTCCCGTCATCAGCAATGTCGGCGACTGGTTCCTGGGGAATGCCTATTACGAGGGCGGCGGCACCAATGTGGTCAACGTGATCCTTGTGGACTTCCGCGCCTTCGACACCTTTGGCGAGATTTCGGTCCTGGCGATCGTCGGCCTGACCGTCTACGGCCTGCTGCGCCGCTTCCGCCCCGCCCCCGAAAGCATCGAGGCGCCCGACCAGCAGACAGGCGACAGCCCCTCGCTGGACGATTACCTTTACGTGCCCTCGGTCATCATGATCTGGATGTTCCCGATCCTGGTGATGGTCGCGGGCTATTTCTTCTTCCGGGGCCATGACCTGCCGGGCGGGGGCTTTGCCGCCGGGGTGACGCTGGCGATCGCCTTCCTGATCCAGTATCTCGCCACCAACGTCCGCTGGGTCGAGGCGCGCATCACCATTCTGCCGATCCGCTGGATGGGCTTTGGCCTGCTGGGCGCGGTCGCCACCGGCATGGGGGCCTGGCTGTTCGGCTATCCCTTCCTGACGGCGCACGCGCGCTATGTCGATGTGCCCTTCGTGGGCCAGGTGCCCGCCGCCACGGCGCTGCTGTTCGACATCGGCGTCTTCGCCACCGTCGTCGGCGCGGTCGTGCTGATGCTGGTCGCCATCGCCCACCAGTCGCTGCGCGCCAGCCGCAGGCGCGAACAAGACGAGATCGCCGCAAGGAAAGAGGCCGCCTGATGGAAATCATCCTGTCCGCCGCCATCGGCATCCTGTCTGCCTCGGGGATCTGGCTGCTGCTGCGTCCGCGCAGCTTCCAGGTCATCATCGGGCTGTGCCTTCTGTCCTATGCGGTCAACCTGTTCATCTTCTCGATGGGCCGCCTGACGCCGGGCGCGCCGCCGATCATGCCCAAGGGCGGCTTCGTCGATCCGACCCGCTATGCCGACCCGCTGCCGCAGGCGCTTGTCCTGACGGCCATCGTCATCAGCTTCGCCACCACAGCGCTGTTCCTGGTGGTGATGATCGCCTCGCGCGGGATGACCGGCACCGACCATGTCGACGGGAAGGAGCGCAGCCAGTGATCAGCGAACATCTTATCATCGCGCCGATCCTCATTCCCTTCGTCGTGGGCGCCCTGATGCTGCTTTACGACGACCGGCAGCGGCAGGCCAAGTTCTGGCTCAGCCTGATCTCGGTCGCGGCGCAGCTGCTGATCGCGGTCGAGCTGGTGGTCCGCGCCAAGACCGGCGGCGACATCAGCGACGCGGAAGGCATCAGCTTCTATCTGCTGGGCGATTGGGCGGCACCCTTCGGCATCGTGCTGGTTCTGGACCGGCTGGCCGCGATGATGCTGGTGCTGACTGCGCTGCTGGCGATCCCGTCGCTGGTCTATTCTGGTGCGGGTTGGGCAAGGCAGGGGCCGCATTACTATTCGCTGTTTCAGTTCCTGCTGGTGGGCCTGAACGGCGCCTTCCTGACCGGCGACATCTTCAACCTGTTCGTGTTCTTCGAAATCCTGCTGGCCGCGTCATATGGCCTGCTGCTGCACGGATCGGGGCAGCTTCGGGTGCGGGCGGGCCTGCACTACATCGCCATCAACCTGGCTGCGTCCCTGCTGTTTCTGATCGGCGTGGCGCTGATCTATGGCGTCACGGGCACGTTGAACATGGCGCATCTGGCGAACCTGATCTCGGCCATGCCGGGCGAGGATCGGCCCCTGCTGCACGCGGGCGTGGCGATCCTGGCCATCGCCTTCCTGGTCAAGGCGGGCAGTTGGCCGCTGAACTTCTGGCTGCCGACGGCCTATATGGCCGCCGCTGCCCCGGTCGGGGCGATGTTCGCGATCATGACCAAGGTCGGCGTTTATGCGATCCTGCGGCTGGCGATGCTGCTGTTCGGGGAAACCGGCGGCGCTTCCACGGGCTTCGGCGCGGGCATCCTGATCGTCCTGGGCATGGCCACGATCCTGTTCGGGCTGCTGGGTATCCTCGCCTCGCAGAGCCTGGGGCGCATGGCGGCGCATTCCGTGCTGATCTCGTCGGGGACGGTGCTGGGGATCACCGGCTTTGCGCTCGCGGGCGGCGGGCAGGCGATGCTTTCGGGCGCGCTTTACTACATGGTCGGATCGGTGCTGGCGACGGGGGCACTGTTCCTGCTGATCGAGCCGATGAACCGCGAGGATGGCGGCATCGCCGCCATGCTGGCCCTGACGGCCGACGCCTATGGCATCGACGGGACCGAGATCGAAGAGGTGCCGGACGTAGGCCTGGCAATCCCCGGAACCATGACCGTGCTGGGCATCTGCTTCGCGCTTTGCGTGCTGATGCTGGCGGGGCTGCCGCCGCTGCCGGGCTTCATCGGCAAGATCGCGATGATCCAGTCCCTGATCGAACAGTCGGCGCTGCCCGCGGGCTTTGCCTGGTCCTTTGTCGCCCTGCTGATCGTGTCGGGCTTTGCCACGCTGATCGGCATGGCCCGGATCGGCATCCAGACCTTCTGGGCCAATGACGTGCCCCTGCCCCGCGTCCTGGCCTTCGAGATCGCGCCGATCATCGCGCTGCTGGTGATCCTGTCGCTGATCAGCTTCAAGGCCGAGGCGATGCTGCGTTACACCACCGGAACGGCCCATGCCCTGCATGACACGGCGGCCTATGCATACGGGGTCTTTGCCACGCCCCGCGCCGCCGACCGCCCGGATGACGAAGGGGAAGCCCCGGAATGAGCCGCCTTTTCCCCCATCCCGTCCTGTCGGTCGCCCTGGTCTTCCTGTGGCTGATGCTGACGCGCTTCTCGCTGGGATACCTGATCCTGGGAACGGCGCTGTCCCTGGTGGCGGGCTGGGCCTATTCCGCGCTGCATTCGGCCAAGCCGCGCATCCGCCGATGGTCCGCCATCCCCCGGCTGATCGGCACCCTGTTCCTGGACATCATCCGGTCAAACGTCGCGGTGACGCGCCTGTTGCTGACGGAAGGCCGCAGCGGGCGGCAGTCGGCCTTTATCCGCGTCCCGCTGCAGATCACCAGCGGCAATTCCCTGGCGGTGCTGGCAATCATCCTGACCGCCACGCCGGGCACTGCTTGGGTGGAATACGAGACCGAGACGGGCATCCTGACCCTGCACATCTTCGACGCGTCCGAGACCGACCATTACCACGACGTGATCCGCAACACCTATGAACCGATGCTGATGGAGATCTTCGAATGAGCGAGACGATCCTGACCATTGCGCTTGGCTATGCCCAGATCGCGCTTGCGCTTGCGGGCTGTCTAGTCGGCACGCGGATCCTGCGCGGGCCGCGCGCCCAGGACCGGGTTCTGGCGCTTGATTCGCTTTATGTCTCGATCATGCTGCTGTTCCTGGTGACAGGAATGCAGCTTGGCACCGCCTTCTTCTTCGAGGCGGCGATGATCATCTCGATCATCGGCTTCGTGTCATCGGTCGCGCTGGCGAAGTTCCTGTTCCGCGGCGAGGTGATCGAATGAGCCCGCTTGCAGCCGTTCCGCTGGCCGTCGCGATCCCGGTCGCCTTTTTCGTGGTGCTGGGCGCGACGCTGACCCTGATCGGCGCTCTTGGCTTTGCGCGCCTGACGTCCTTCTATGACCGGCTGCACGCGCCGACGCTGGCGACCAGTTGGGGGACGGGCAGCACGATCATTGCCTCGGCGCTGATGTTCAGCTTCATCGACGGGCGGGTCATCCTCCATGAATTCGTGATCGGCTTCTGCATCGTCCTGACCACGCCCGTCACGCTGATGATGCTGGGCCGGGCGGCGCTGATGCGTGACCGGGCCGAGGGGTCGGATGCCTTGCCCGAAGACATGCGCCACAATCGCGATCCCGCCGCCGACACGCACGCGCGGGACTAGGATGCGAGGGGCTGCGTTCCTTGTCGCCCGCATCTGCGCCTTGTGCCTGGCCCTGCCGGCCTGGGCGGATGCACCCCTGATCGTGCTGAACCAGCCCCGCCTGCCCTTCGACCTGGGGCCGGGCCATCCGGCGAACAATCCCGCCAGCCCCGCCAATTCGCCGAATGCGGCCTGGAACTCGTCAGGGAACACCGCGAATGCAGGGACGACTTGGCAGAACCGGCCCTCGAACCCCGAGAATGAGAAGCGGCTGATCATCACCGCCGACGGGGGCGTGCTGGGCTATTACGCGACCAATGCGGGGGGCGTGCTGAACCTGTTCGACGTGAACGGCCGCCGCGTCGCCTATCGCCCAGCCCGCGGCACGCGCAGCCTGTTCACCGTGACCGGCCAGTGGTGCGGAACCGTCGATGGCGGGCGGTCCGACTTCGTGCTGGCCGTAACGCCGTCCTGCGCCGCGCGCTTTGGTCGTTGAAGCTGCGGAACAATCCCCTGCCGTAAAATCGTTACCATCGCGCCTTAGACGGGCCGTTCTATTGCCAAGGGAACACCATGACCGACGAACCAAGGGACTGGCTGGAAGCCGAGTTGCAGGAAACCCTGGACGAGGATTACGAGATCGAGCTGGAAGACGCCGTCCTGTCCGAGGAGATCCGCCGCATCTATCGCGAACAGCGGCCCGAGCAGCTGGACCGCAAGCTGTATTTCCGCGAATTGCTGCGTCTCCAGACCGAGCTGATCAAGCTGCAGGACTGGGTGGCCCATAACAAGCAGAAGGTCGTCGTCATCTTCGAGGGGCGCGACAGTGCCGGCAAGGGCGGCGCGATCAAGCGCATCAGCCAGCGTCTGAACCCCCGCGTGGTCCGCACGGTGGCCCTGCCCGCGCCGTCGGACCGCGAAAAGACCCAATGGTATTTTCAGCGTTACGTCCCCCATCTGCCCGCAGGGGGCGAGATCGTGCTGTTCGACCGCAGTTGGTATAACCGCGCGGGCGTGGAACGCGTGATGGGCTTCGCGTCCGAGGACGAGGTGGACCAGTTCTTCCAGGACGTGCCCGAGTTTGAACGAATGCTGGTCCGGTCGGGCATCCGCCTTGTGAAATACTGGTTCTCGATCACCGACGAGGAACAGCAGATGCGCTTCCTGATGCGGATCCACGACCCGCTGAAGCAATGGAAGCTGTCGCCGATGGATCTGGAATCCCGGGTCCGCTGGGAAGCCTATACCAAGGCCAAGGAGGACATGCTGGAACATACCAACATCCCCGAGGCGCCTTGGTATATCGTCCCCGCCAATGACAAGAAGCGCGCCCGCCTGAACTGCATGAGCCACCTTCTGAGCATGATCCCCTATGGCGAGGTGCCCCATCAAGAGGTCACGCTGCCCAACCGGGTCTTCAATCCGGATTATGAACGCGATGTCCTGTCCCGCGACCTTTACGTGCCGCAGAAATACTAGGCCCGGCCCGGGTTGTTGATGGGCCGATCAACGTGCGGTATAATAAAAGCGTATGTCTGCCCTTAATTCTTGAATGTCTCCTTCCAGGAGGTAAGCTGGGGACATGTTCCGCAATCTGCTCGATCGCCTGTTCACAGACGACCCCAGCCCGAGGCCGCTTGCCACGGACGATGCCGAAGTGGCGGTCGCTGCCCTTCTGGTCCGGGTGGCGCGGGCGGACGATCACTATCACCAGACCGAAAAGCGCCGGATAGACGAGGTTCTGGCCGAACGGCATGGCTTGGGCCTTGCCGATGCGGCCGAGCGCCGCCTTGTGGCCGAGATGATCGAGGCCGAGGCCCCTGACACCGTGCGTTTCACCCGCCTTATCAAGGACCGTGTGTCGCTGGAGGATCGGGCGGCCATCATCGGCGCGATGTGGGAAATCTCGCTTGCCGACAACCACCGCAGCGCCAACGAGGAAACGGCGATCCGACTTGTTTCCGCCCTTCTGGGGGTGACGGACCGCGATTCCGCCCTGCAGCGCCGCCGCGTCGCGGGTGGACGCTAGAACCCCAGCCTGTCGCGCAATCCGTACCAGGCCATCCCCGCCACCAGCAGCGGACTGCGCAGCATCGACCCGCCCGGAAAAGGCCGCGCCGGAATGGCGGCCATCGTGTCGAAGCCCTCCGCCTGGCCCGCCACCGCATCGGTCATCAGCCTGCCCGCAAGCGTCGCGATCGCGACCCCATGCCCGGAATAGCCGCCAGCCGACAGGCAGTTCGGCGCGGGCCGGGCGAAATGGGGCATCCGGTTCATCGTGATCGCCAGCGTCCCGCCCCAGGCATGGGTGATCCGGATATGGCGCAACTGGGGATAAACCGACAGAAGATGAGGCCGGACCAAAGCCGCGATGTCCTTGGGGAAACGATAGGTGGCCGTCTCTCCCCCGCCGAAGATCAGGCGGCGTTCATCGTCCAGCCGCCAATAGTTGACCACGAACTTGGTATCGGCCACGCCGACATTCTGCGGCAGGATTTCGGGAAAATCGCTGCCCAGCGGCTCGGTCGCGACGACATAGTTGTTGATCGGCATGACCCGCGCGGCCACCTTCGCGTCCAGCCGTCCCTGATAGCCATTCCCGGCTAGGATCACATGGTCGCAGATGATCTTGCCGGTGTCGCACAGCACGCGGCTTTTCTGCGTGGCCGTGCCATGCTCGACCCGGTGGACATGGCTTTGCTCGAAAATGCGGACGCCCGCCGCCACTGCCAGCCGCGCCATGCCAAGCGACAGGTTCAGCGGATGGACATGGCCCGCGCCCCAGTCCACGTCGCCGCCGACATAGGCCGTGCTGCCCAGATGCACCGCCAAGGCATCCCGGTCCAAGGGCTGCACCTTGTCATAGCCGTAACGCCCGGCCAGATGCGCCGCCATCTGCGCGCTGTGGCGGACCTCGGACGCGCTGCGGCAGGCATGGGCCACCCCGTCGCGGATCGGCACACCGGCTTCGGCAGCCAGCGACCGAACCAAGGCCTTCGCCTCGTCGGCCAGATCCCACAGGCGGCGGGCGGTGTCAGCACCGAACTGGCGTTCCAGCCAGTCCACCTCTTGCCGCTGGCCCGAGCCGATCTGCCCGCCATTGCGCCCCGATGCGCCAAAGCCCACCCGATGCGCATCGACCAGCACCACGTCACGCCCGGCCCGCGCCAGATGCAGGGCCGCCGACAGGCCCGTATAGCCGCCGCCGACCACCGCAACGTCGGCCCGCACCTCGCCCTTCAGCGGGGGAAAGCGGTCAAGGGCCGCGCAGGTCTCGGCATAGATGCTGGGCGGATATTCCCCGCGCCGGTCATTGGCATAAAGCAGCTTCATACGTTCAGCAGCAGATGTTCGCGTTCCCAGGGGCTGATGACCTGCAGGAACTCCTTGTATTCGTTGCGTTTGACGGATTCGTAGACTGCGGTGAAATCCTCGCCCAGAACGCCCCGCATCGGTGCGTTGTCCGCCATGATGTCAAGCGCATCGCCCAGGTTGTAAGGCAGTTCGTCCTGCGACGACATGTAGGCGTCGCCCAAGCATTCGCCGCGCGGATTCTCACCCTCGACCAGGCCCAGGTAGCCGCAGGCGAGGCTCGCGGCGATGCCCAGATAAGGGTTGCAGTCCATGCCCGCCAAGCGGTTTTCCACCCGCCGCGCCTCGGGACTGGAAATCGGCACGCGCAGGCCGGTGGTGCGGTTGTCGCGGCCCCATTCCAGGTTGATCGGTGCCGCGAAGTCCGGGACATAGCGGCGATAGCTGTTCACATAGGGCGCCAGCAGCGCGATGGCTGCGGGCAGGTGCTTCTGCATCCCGGCGATGAAATGCAGGAACTGGGGCGTCTCGGCCCCCTTTTCATCGGAAAAGATGTTCCGGCCCGTCGCCACGTCGATGATCGAATGATGCAGGTGCATGGCGCTGCCCGGCTCGCCCTCGATCGGCTTGGCCATGAAGGTCGCAAAGCAGTCGTGGCGCAGCGCGGCTTCGCGGATCAGGCGCTTGAAGTAGAAGATTTCATCGGCAAGCGCGACTGGATCTCCGTGGTTCAGGTTGATCTCGACCTGCCCCGCGCCGCCTTCCTGAAGGATTCCGTCGATCTCGAACCCCTGGGCTTCGGCAAAGTCATAGATGTCGTCGATGACCTTGCCGTATTCATCGACCGCCGACATGGAATAGGCCTGCTTCGCCGCCGCGCGCCGCCCCGTGCGGCCCATCGGCGGGATGATCGGCTGGTTGGGGTCGATGTTGCGCGCGACCAGGAAGAACTCCATCTCGGGCGCGACGACCGGCTTCCATCCCCGCTGGCGATACAGATCAACCACGCGCTTCAGCACGTTGCGCGGCGCGATGGGCACCGGGTTGCCCTGCTGGTCATAGGCGTCGTGGATCACCTGCAGCGTCCAGTCCGCCGTCCAGGGCGCGGCGGTGGCGGTGGTGAAATCCGGGGTCAGGATCATGTCGGGTTCGGTAAACGCCCCCGCCGGGTTGTCGGCCCATTCCCCCGTGATCGTCTGCAGGAAGATCGAGTTCGGCAGGTAGAACTTTTCCTGCCGCGCGAATTTCGATGCGGGCATGGCCTTGCCGCGCGCGACACCCGCGATGTCGGCCAGGATGCATTCGACCTCGTCCAGCCTGCGGCCGGCCACGAAGTCGCGGGCGGCCTGGGGCAGCCTGTCGATCCAGTCGCTCATGCGGCACCCCTGCTGATGGCGCGGGGCTGCTTGAAGAAGGCCTCGATCCGCTCGGCGATGGCGTCCGTCCCCTTGGCCTCGCCCATGCGGTCGATGGCGCGGTCCATCAACTCCTGCGGGACGCGGCCCTTGCCGCGCTTCTCCATCAAGGCAAGGATGAAGTCGTCCGAAAACTCGGGGTGGGCCTGCACCGTGAAGGCGCGGTCGCCATAGATCAGGGCGGCATTCTCGCAAAACTCGTTGCGTCCCGCGACCTGCGCTTCCTTGGGCAGCACCACCACCTGATCCTGGTGCCATGCGTTGAGGCGCACCGTCTCGCCCCCGAAGTCATAGTCATGCGTGCCCACCGCCCAGCCGCCCGGATGCTTTGTCACCGTGCCGCCAAGCGCCTGCGCGATGATCTGGTGGCCGAAGCAGATACCAACCATCGGCACCGCCGCGTCATAGGCATCGCGGATGAAGCGTTCCAGCGGGCGGATGAAGGCGTGATCCTCGTATGCCCCGTGGCGCGACCCGGTCAGCAGCCAGCCATCGGCGTCGTGGACGGATGCCGGAAACTCCATCTCCTCGACATGCCAAGTGCGGAACTGAAAGCCGCGCCCGTCCAGAAGCCGGACGAACAGGTCAGGGTAATCGCCCATGTCCTGCTTCAATTCGGCGGGCGCCTGGCCGCATTGAAGAATGCCGATGCGCATGAAAAACCTGCGATGTTGCTGCAGGCAGGAAGGTAGTCGCGCGGACGGGGGGCCTGCAAGGGGGCAACACGCTTTCGCCAAGCCGTGAATATTCCGTCATATTATATAATGTTAAAATAATACCGATTGGTTTATTATAATATATCTTTTCCGGATATATTATCATGAGTTATTTTGGTGACATCCTTTTCATTTGCGGCTTGCATCTTGCAATAGCGGTAAGCCCCGGCCCCAGTACCGTCGCCATATGCTGCAGCGCCAGCATGGTAACGCGCAGGGCGGGTCTTTCGGTCGCGGCGGGTATCGTGACGGCAACCGGGCTGTGGGCGGGTGCGGCCCTGCTGGGCGCGGGTGCAGTCATCGCGTACCACGAGCATCTTCTTATGATTCTTCGCTTATCGTCAGGGATTTACCTGACGGGGATCGGCCTCCGGATGCTGGTGATGCCGCCCGCCTGGAACAGCCCGCGGGCCTGCGGTCAGCCCTTCCTGCTGGGGCTTCTGACGGCGCTGTCGAACCCGGTCGCGCTTGCCTTCTGGCTGGGAACATTCCTGACCGTAATACCCGCGACGGCCACAAACCGATTTTACGCGGCGATATTCGCGCTGATTATCCTGCAAAGCACAGTTTGGTATTTTCTGCTGGCGGTGCTGTCCTCCTCGGTACTGCCTGGGCGGATCTTCGGGGCGGCACGCAGCCTGCGCCAGATCGGGGCGGGGACGATGATCCTGATCGGGCTGAACGCGCTGATCGCCCACTGATCCCCCTGCGGCCTTTGGCTGTCTGGCAGCGGGCCACGCCACGGGCTAGGCTGCTACCGATTGGACAGGAGAATGCGATGCCCCATCTTCACCCCCACATCGACCCCGAGGGCTTGGACGAATTCTCGGTCGTCTTCACCGACCGTTCGCTGAACCACATGTCGCAGCGGTTCCAGCAGGTGATGCGCGACCTGTCCGCCACCCTGCGCGAGGTCTATTCCGCCCATCAGGTCGCCATCGTGCCCGGCGGCGGCACCTATGCGATGGAGGCGGTCGCGCGTCAGTTCGGCACCGGCCATGCACTGATCGTCCGCAACGGCTGGTTCAGCTATCGCTGGAGCCAGATTTTCGACATGGGCCGGTTCACCCGCGACACGACCGTGGTGATGGCGCGGCCCGCCGGGAATGAGCCGCAGCCCGCCTATGCCCCGCCCCCCATCGACGAAGTCGTGTTCCGGATCCACGAGACGCGGCCCGACGCGGTCTTTGCGCCCCATGTCGAAACCTCGGCCGGGCTGATCCTGCCGGACGATTACATCCGTGCCCTGGCACAGGCCGCGCATGACGTGGGCGCGCTGATGGTGCTGGACTGCATCGCATCCGGCGCGGTCTGGGTGGACATGGCGGCGACCGGGGTGGACGTGCTGATCTCCGCCCCGCAAAAGGGCTGGTCGGCATCCCCCGCCGCCGGACTGGTGATGCTGTCCGAACGCGGCGCGGAACGGCTGGCGGAAACGGACAGCAACAGCTTTGCCCTGGACCTGAAGAAATGGCGCGCGATCATGGCCGCCTATGAAGATGGCGGCCACGCCTATCACGCGACCATGCCCACAGATGCCCTGCTGGGCTTGCGCGACGCGATGGAGGAGACGCGGGCAATGGGCTTTGACGCCGCGCGCGACGCGCAATGGCAGCTGGGCAACGCGGTTCGAGAGATGCTGGCCGAACGCGGTGTCAGGTCGGTCGCGGCACCGGGCTTTGCCGCGCCAGGCGTGGTGGTCAGCTATACCCAAGACCCCGAGGTCAAGAATGGCAAGAAGTTCTCCGCCGAAGGAATGCAGATCGCGGCGGGCGTGCCCCTGGCGGTGAACGAGGGCGATCAATTCTCGACCTTCCGGCTGGGGCTGTTCGGGCTGGACAAGCTGAAGGACGTGGACGGCACCCTGGCGCGGCTGCGCGCTGTTGCGGACAAGGTCATTCCGGCCTGACCGGCCAATCCTGAACGAGAGGGTCCGCCGCGATGGCGGGCCTTTTGCATTCCTGGCAGAGAATGTTCTTCTCTCGCCGCCCGTCAGATCAACAAATCTTTGCTCTTGCTAAAGACGACTTTGCCTGTCGTTATTTGAGGAATAAAAAGCCCGTGAGTCAGAGGAGCGAGCAAGATGACGATCCAAGGCCAGAGCATCGAAGCCAACCCGCTTTATTCGGTCAGCCTAATCGACCGGCGGACGGGACAGGTGCACCGCGTCAATGGCGCGCCGCTTCTGGCGCTGTCCCGGGAACCGCAGGCGGCCGCGGCCTCGCTGCTAAAGGGGCGCGACCCCGATCTGTGGGAAGCCCGGATCCAGCCCCTGGCGACCCGGACCCGGCAATAACCAGACCTTCAGGAGACGGTTCATGTTCCTCACCCCTTCCAGCCGCTTTGGCGTCCCCTTGTCAGCCCTGGTCCTGGCCTTGGCGGTTTCAGCCCCGGTCCAGGCCGAAACGCTGCTGAACGTCAGCTACGATCCCACCCGCGAACTTTACCGCGAGGTGAACGAAGCCTTTGCCGAGGCCTGGACTGCCGCCGGCAACGAGGCGCCCACCATCGAGACCAGCCACGGCGGGTCCGGCGCGCAAGCGCGGTCGGTTATCGACGGGCTGAACGCGCAGGTGGTCACGCTGGCCTTGGCGTCCGACATCGACCGCATCGCCGAGGCCGGCAAGCTGCCCGTCGACTGGCAATCGAAGCTGCCGCACAATTCCAGCCCCTATACCTCGACCATCGTCTTCCTGGTGCGCGAGGGGAACCCCAAGGGCATCCAGGACTGGGGCGATCTGGTCAAGGACGGGGTCGAGGTGATCACGCCGAACCCCAAGACCTCGGGCGGGGCGCGGTGGAATTACCTTGCCGCCTGGGCCTGGGCTGAAACGAACGGCCAGGACCCGCAGGCCTTCGTGGCCGATCTTTATACCCATGTCCCCGTGCTGGACACCGGCGCGCGCGGATCGACCACCACCTTCGCGCAACGCGGCATCGGCGACGTGCTGCTGGCCTGGGAGAACGAAGCCTATCTGGCGCTGAAGGAAATCGGCGAGGATCAGTTCGACATCGTCGTGCCCTCGGTCAGCGTCCTGGCCGAACCGCCGGTTGCCATCGTCGAAGGCAACATCGCCAGCGACGCGCAGCGCGAACTGGCGACGGCCTACCTGGACTTCCTTTATTCCCCCGAAGGCCAGGCGCTTGCCTTCAAGCACTTCTACCGCGCCTGGGACGACAGCGCCGCCGCGCCCGAGGATGTGGCCCGCTTCCCCAAGCTGGACCTGGTCAGCATCGAAGATTTCGGCGGCTGGAAGAAGGTGCAGCCCGAACATTTCGGTGACGGCGGCATCTTCGACCAGATTTATACGGCGAAATGACCATGACCGCGCGACCCCTGGTCCACAAGACGGCGATGCCCGGCCTTGGCCTGTCGGCTGGCATCACCATCGCCATGCTGTCCATCGTCGTCCTGCTGCCGATCGGCGCCCTTCTTCTGAAGGGCGCCAGTTTCGGCCTGACGAATGTGCTTGAGGTCGTAGGCCGCGAACGGGTCATGGCCTCGCTTTACCTGTCCTTCAAGCTGTCCCTGCTGGCGGCCCTGTTCAACCTGGTCTTCGGCGTGCTGCTGGCCTGGGTGCTGGTGCGCTACCGCTTTCCGGGCAAGCGCATCCTGGATGCGGCGGTGGACCTGCCCTTCGCCCTGCCCACGGCCGTTGCCGGGATCGCGCTCACCGCGCTTTACGCACCCAACGGGGCTTTCGGCAGCCTTGCGCAGCAGGTGGGCCTGAAGATCGCTTATACCCAGGCGGGAATCTTCATCGCCCTGGTCTTCGTGGGCCTGCCCTTCGTCACCCGCACCGTCCAGCCGGTGATCGAGGAGATCGAGCAAGAGGTCGAGGAGGCATCCGCCACCCTTGGCGCCTCGCGCCTGCATACGCTGCGCCACGTGATCCTGCCGATGCTGGCCCCCGCCGCCTTGACGGGCTTCGCCCTGTCGCTGGCCCGCGCTGTCGGCGAATACGGATCGGTCATCTTCATTGCGGGCAACATTCCCCTGCGCACCGAAATCGCGCCCTTGCTGATCGTGATCCAGCTCGAGGAATTCAACTATGACGCCGCAGCCGCCATCGGCATCGCCATGCTGGTGATTTCCTTCGCCATGCTGCTGGCCATCAACCTGATCCAGATCGTCAGCCGAAGGAAGATGGGCCATGTCTGACACCGCCCTGCCCCGCCCCGCATTCCGCGTGGCAACCGACGAAGCGCCGCTGCTGCGCATCGTCCTGATCGCCATCGCGGTCGCGGGCCTTGCCGTCCTGGTCTTCGCCCCGCTGGCCGTGGTCTTCGCCGAGGCGCTGAAGCACGGATGGTCCGCCGCGATCCAGTCCCTGGGCAACCGCGACGCGCGATCCGCGATCCAGTTGACGCTGCTGATCACCGCCATTGCCGTGCCCGCAAACGCCGCCTTCGGGATCGCGAGCGCCTGGTTCATCACCAAGTTCGACTTTCGCGGCAAGGCCTTCCTCATCACCCTGATCGACCTGCCCTTCAGCGTCAGCCCCGTCGTGGCGGGCCTGTGCATCGTCTTGCTGTTCGGCGCCAATTCCGCCATCGGCGGCTGGCTGGTTGCCAATGGCTGGCCCATCGTCTTCGCCATCCCCGGCATCGTGCTGGCGACGATCTTCGTGACCTTCCCCTTTGTCGCGCGCGAACTGATCCCGGTGATGATCGAACAGGGCCGGGCCGAGGAAGAGGCCGCCCTGACCCTGGGCGCATCCGGCTGGCGGACCTTTCGCACGGTGACGCTGCCCAATATCCGCTGGGCGCTGCTGTATGGCACGCTGCTGTGCACCGCACGCGCCATGGGCGAATTCGGAGCGGTGGCGGTGGTGTCGGGCAAGATCCGCGGCCAGACCGCGACCATGCCGATCACCATCGAGATGCTGTATAACGAATACCTGTCCGTCGCGGCCTTCAGCATGGCCGCGCTGCTGACCGCGCTTGCCCTTGTCACCCTGCTTCTGAAAACCATCCTCGAACTGCGTCACGCCGACCAGCTTGCAGCCACCCGCCGCCATTAAGGGGAACCGTTCATGCATATCGACATCGACGAAATCGCCAAGACCTTCGGCGCCACCACCGCGCTGCGCCCCGTCTCGCTTAACATCCCCTCGGGCGCGCTTGTGGCGCTGCTGGGGCCGTCAGGTTCGGGCAAGACCACGCTGCTGCGGATCCTGGGCGGGCTGGAGTTTCCGACCTCGGGCCGGGTGCTGTTCAACGGGCAGGATGCGACCGGCATGACCGTGCAGGACCGCCGCGCGGGCTTCGTCTTTCAAAGCTATGCGCTGTTCCGGCACATGACCGTCTTCGACAACATCGCCTATGGCCTGCGCGCCCGCCCGCGCGGCCAGCGTCCCCCACGGGCCGAGATCACCCGCCGCGTGACTAGGCTTCTGGACCTGATCCAGTTGCCCGACATCGCGGGCCGCTATCCGACGCAACTGTCGGGTGGCCAGCGTCAGCGGGTGGCGCTTGCCCGCGCGCTTGCCATTGAGCCCCGGATGCTGCTGCTGGACGAACCCTTCGGCGCGCTTGACGCCAAGGTGCGCAAGGAACTGCGCCAGGGCCTGCGCGACATCCATGACGAAACCGGGTTGACCACGGTTTTCGTGACCCATGACCAGGACGAGGCGATGGAACTGGCCGACTTGGTGGTGGTGATGTCGATGGGCCGGATCGAACAGATCGGCCGCCCGCAGGACATCCGCAGCAAGCCCGCCACCGAATTCGTGCGCGACTTCATTAGCGCCTGATCGGCGTCACCCCTGCAACAGCGCCCGTGCCGCCCCCGTGGCGGCATCGGTGATGCGGTCGCCCGACAGCATCCGGGCGATCTCCTCGACCCGTTCGGGCGCAGACAGCGCCGCCA
>JAPSIP010000185.1 GCA_031178645.1 Paracoccus sp. (in: a-proteobacteria)
AAAGGAAGAAGTCCTTGCTGACGACGACGATGCTGCCGACCTCGAAATCGTCGCGGATCGCGACTTCGGTCGGGGCATAGGGGTCGCGCGCTGCTTCCTGCGAGAAGGCCAGCGAGGGGGCAAAATAGGCGGCGGCCATCAAGGGCACGGCCAGCGACATCAGCTCACGGCGGTTCATGGTGATCCTGTCAATCTCGTGTTCTTCTGCTTTGATCCCGCCCATAACAAGGGACGGCCCTCTGTTGCAACTCACGAGGACGTATCGCGTTCAATTTGGCCTTGACCAAGGGATGCGCAGGCCACATCTGCAAGACATGGATCGCGCCCTGTCCCCCTGCTGCCAGGATGCCCGCCGCGCACTGCGGCGTCCGGCGCATCTATGCCGCGGCCGGGGCGACCGCGCCTGCCGCTGCCACCAGGACGCGCGTCCGGCGGCGGCCCGTCCGATCCGCGCCCTGCGGATCGACCCCCGCGCCCTGATTGCGGCGCAACTGCCCCGACAGGCCCCCCTGCGGCCACAGGCGCCGCCCCGTTTCCTGAACCCGTCCTGCACCCCTTGCACGATTTCAGGAAACCATCATGACCGTCCAATCCACTGACCTGCCCCGGTCGGGCCATGCGCCCGATCTGATCACCACACGCCTGTCCATCGAAGGCATGAGCTGCGCCGCCTGCTCGGGCCGCGTGGGCCGGGTGCTTTCGGCCCGGCCCGGCGTCGCCGACGCACAGGTGAACCTGCTGGCGGGTTCCGCCAGCATCCGCCACGACCCCTCGCTGTCACCCACCGATCTGGCTGCGGCGGTGACCAAGCTGGGATATCCGGCAACCGTCCCCCAGGATGCCACCCCGCGCGCCCATCAAGACGAAACCCTCGGCCTCAGGCGCGATTTTCTTCTGGCCCTTGCCCTGACCCTGCCCGTCTTTGTGGCGGAAATGGGGGGCCACCTGATCCCCGCCTTCCACCACTGGCTGCACGGTGCCCTGGGCCTGGGGCCGTTGAACTGGGCGCAGATGATCCTGACCGCTCTTGTCCTGGCGCTGCCGGGGCGGCGCTTCTTTGCCACCGGCATCCCGGCCCTTTTGCGCGGCGGACCCGAGATGAACAGCCTCGTCGCGCTTGGATCAGGGGCGGCGTTCCTTTACTCAGCCGTCGTGGTGCTGCTGCCGGACCTGATCCCGCCCACCTCGCGCCATGTCTATTTCGAGGCCGCCGCGGTTATCGTCACGCTGATCCTGATGGGCCGCTGGCTGGAGGCGCGGGCCAAGGGACAGGCGGGTGCAGCGATCCGTTCCCTGATCGAGCTTGCGCCCGACCATGCAAATGTCCTGCGCGACGGCAGGCCGATCCGAACCCCGGTCGCTGACCTGCATCCCGGCGACCTCGTCCTGCTGGCGCCGGGTGAACGCGTGGCCGTGGACGGCACCGTGACCGAGGGCCAGGGACATGTCGACGAATCCATGCTGACGGGCGAGCCGGTGCCAGCCCCCAAGGCACCCGGCAATCCGGTGACCGGCGGCACTGTCAACGGCACCGCTGCCCTGACCTATCGCGTCACCGCCACGGGGTCCGACACGACCCTGTCGCGGATCGTGCGGATGGTGGAAGGCGCGCAGAACGCCCGCCTGCCGGTGCAGGCCTTGGTGGACCGCATCACCCGCGTCTTCGTGCCGGTGGTGATCGGGCTTGCCCTGCTGGCCTTCCTGCTGTGGCTGGCCTTCGGTCCCGATCTGGCCCATGCGGTCGTAGCCGGGGTTGCGGTCCTTATCATCGCCTGCCCCTGCGCAATGGGCCTGGCGGTACCGGTGTCGATCATGGTCGGAACCGGCAGGGGCGCGCAGCTTGGCGTCCTGTTCCGCCGGGGCGAGGCCTTGCAGCGCCTGTCCAGGGCACGGCTGGTGGGCTTTGACAAGACCGGCACCCTGACGCGCGGCCGACCCGAACTAACCGCGATTCGGACCGACGGATTGCCCGAGGACGAGGCCCTGCGCCTTGCCGCTGCCGCCGAGGCCCGGTCCGAACATCCCTTGGGCGCAGCCATCGTTGCCGGGGCCGAGGCGCGCGGCCTGACCCTGCCCCCGGCGGCCGAGGTGCAGGCCACGGCCGGGCGCGGACTGACCTCCCTTGTCGAAGGGCACCGCCTGCTGATCGGCAACCTTGCTGCATTGACCGAGGCTGGCATCCAGCCCTCGCCAACCCTTGAACAAGCCGCCGCCGCCATGGCGGACCGGGGCGCCACGCCCGTCCACCTAGCCCTGGACGGCCGCCATGCCGCCGCCTTCGCGCTCGAGGATCGGATCCGCGACGAGGCAGCCCCCACCATCGACGCCCTGCACCGGATGGGCCTGACGACGGTGATGCTGTCGGGCGATGTTCCCGCGACTGCACGGGCCGTAGGCCAGCGGCTGGGCATCGACGATGTGCGCGCGGGCCTGATGCCTGGCGACAAGCTGGCGGCCATTGGCGCGATGGGGGCTGGGTCGGTCTTCGTGGGCGACGGGATCAACGACGCACCCGCGCTTGCGGCGGCGGAAACCGGCATCGCCATCGGCACGGGCACCAGCATCGCCATCGAATCGGCTGACCTGGTGCTGATGTCGGGCGACCTGTCGGGGGTGGCACGCGCCATCCGGCTGTCGCGCGCGGTGATGCGCAACATCCGCCAGAACCTGTTTTGGGCCTTCGCCTATAACACCGCGCTGATCCCTGTCGCGATGGGCGTGCTGGTGCCCTTCGGAGGCCCGCAGCTGTCGCCCATGCTGGGGGCGGGGGCGATGGCGCTGTCCTCGGTCTGCGTGGTGGGCAATGCCCTGCGGCTGCGGACGGCCCGGTAAGCGGAAGGACGCGGGCATCAGCCGATGCCCGCGGCCTTCGCGTCAGTGGCCCATGTGCCCGTGCGATTCATCGGGCGCGCGGTCGTTGTCAACGGTCGCCTCAACCGGCAGGGTGCCGCAATCGCCGAAGTCCAGCGTCAGCGCGACTGTGTCTCCATCGGCCAAGGGCGTCTTCAGCCCCATCAGCATCACATGATCGCCGCCCCGCACCAGGCCGTGTTCGCCCCCCGCAGGAACAGCGATGCCGCCTTCGATCTTCGACATCTTCATCACGCCGGCTTCCTCGGCATGGGTATGCAACTCGGCCCTCTTGGCTGCGTCCGAGGACGCGCCGGTCAGGCGGCATTCCACCTCGCGATGGTTCTCGACCACCAGGAAAACGGCCCCGGTGCTGGGATTGGTGCTGCGGGCATAGGCATCTCGAATGGCCAGCCCGTCATGGGCAAGGGCAACAGCGGGAATAAGCGCCGCGACTGCGGCCAGTGTCATGCGGATCATCGTCTTGTCCTTCGTTTCAAACAGGTTTCGCTGCGGAAATCTGTCGGGACGGAGGACCGCGCGCCGCAGGAAGGGGCGCCTGCCGGCCCGGTGCATGACGGGCCAAGACAGGCCAGTCCAACGCAACAGGGTCGCGCGACAGCGACGGGTCAACCGAGGGGACTGGCAAGGCGACCAGCAAGGACAGCGCCATGTCGGGGCAGACTTGCGTCTGTGGCGGACCATCCGGATGATCGACAATCACCACGCCATGCCCGGTGCACAGCACTACCTGGTCGGCACGCGCTATTGTGCCGCGCGCCGCGCCCAGACCGATTCCGGTCAGGACAAGGCACAGGATCAGCGCAAGATGGCCCAAGCGTCGCATGGCGCGACCATCACCGAAGCGGGTCATGAAGGCAACCGACATGCAAAAGCCCCGCCGTGAGAAACGACGGGGCATATTGCCGCAGAAGGCAGGACTGTTCAGGCCTGGGCTTCGGCCTTGGCCAGCTCGCGCTTGATCTTCAGGGCGCGGTCCGACAGTTCGGCATCCTTGGCCTTCGCCAGGAAGGCGTCCAGGCCGCCACGGTGATCCACCGAACGCAGTGCCGCGGCCGAGATGCGCAGCGAATAGCCGCGGTTCAGCTTTTCCGACAGCAGCGTGACCTCGTTCAGGTTCGGCAGGAACCGGCGACGGGTCTTGTTGTTGGCGTGGCTGACATTGTTGCCGGTCATCGGGCCTTTGCCGGTCAGTTCGCAG
>JAPSIP010000186.1 GCA_031178645.1 Paracoccus sp. (in: a-proteobacteria)
CAAGACACGCCCCTGCTGATCGCGGACGAACCCATCGCAGGCCTTGACCCGGCCCAGCAGCTGACCTGCCTGCGTCTGTTCCGCGATCTTGCGGCCGAGGGGCGGACGGTGCTGGCCTCGATCCACGACCTGGGGCTGGCGGCGCGGTTCTGTTCGCGGCTGGTGCTGCTGTCGGGCGGGCATGTTCTGGCCGATGGGCCTGCCGAGGACGTGCTGCAGGACACCCTGCTGCGGCGCGCCTTTGGCATCGGCGTGCGCCGGGTCGAGACACCGGACGGTCCGGCGATCCTGCCGGTCTAGCCGATGGCGGCCAGAACCTCGTCGGTCAGCGCGGCAATTTCATCCCGCGCGGGGCCGTTGCGGGCACGTTCAAGCGCGCCGGCGCCCTGCCCCAGCGTTTCGGCGTAAAGCACGCGGTTCGAGACCTGTGTGGCCGCGACATCGGCGCCCAGTTCCGCCGCCTTCTGCGCCACGTCGGCCGACAAGCGCGTGTTGGACCGGACCCGGTTCATCACCACCAGCACCGGCGCCTTTTCCCGGCGCGCCAGATCCAGAACGCCTTCGGTGGCCCACAGATCGACATGACTGGTGGCGACCGGCACCAGCACCAGATCGGCCACCCGCAGCGCCGGGCGCAGGTCGCTGTCGATCTTGGGCGGCGTGTCGATGATGACGAAGTCGAACCGCTTCTTCAGCTTTTCCGATTCATAGCTGGCGCCCCAGGCCGACGAGGTGGAAAAATCCATCGCCTCGTCCTCTCCCTGCGCCTGCGTCCGTTCCATGAACCAGCGGCCCAGGCTGCCCTGCGGATCGGTGTCGATCAGGGCGACGGAATGCCCCCGCTGATGCAGGCTGACGGCCAGGTTGACGGCAAGGGTCGTCTTGCCCGACCCGCCCTTCTGCTGCGCCACCGTGATGATCCTGCCTGCCATCGCCTACTCCTGCCCCGCCTGACGCACCGGAAGGTTAGCGGCCGGGCGCCGCCATTGCACGGCCTTTCTGCACCTGCAGCATCAGTCGTCGAAGACGGCCTGGACCTCGTACATCACCGGCTCGAAGCTTTTGCACATGCTGTTGATGTCGCGGTTCCGCCGCCGCATTTCCTCGTGGCGCAGCATGGCCTGGTAATCCTTGCGGTCGCGCCATTGGGAATAGGTGGCGATCCGGGTCTGCGCGTCGTTCAGATGGATCGCGCCCGACACGAAGCCGGGCTGGCGGCGGATCACCTGATCCCAGGCGTCGGTCAGCAGATCCAGCACGTCATGGGCGCTGCCCGGCGTCACCTCGAAGGTGGTGATGACGGTCTGGCCGTCGAAATCGCGGCGGATGTCGGGCATGGCTGGCTCTCCTCTGGCTTGCGGGTCCAGCCTAAGGCCGAATCGCGGGCACCGCCAAGCGCGGCCATTGCCGCGCGCGCCGGGATGTGCATGGTCAGCACAAACCAAGGAGCGACGGATGATCCCTGTATTCGACGGCCACAACGATTTCCTGCAACGCGTGGTGGCGTCCGGGCCCAAGGTCTGGCTGGACGGCGACGGCACCGGCCATCTGGACCTGCCGCGCGCCCGCGCAGGCGGATTGGTCGGCGGGTTCTTCGCGATCTGGATCCCGGCGCCGCACGGGCCGAACGACGCGGCCGCCTTGGCGCTGATGGAAAACCCGCCCTTCGCCATGCCCCTGCCGGACCAGATCCCCTTTGCCGAGGCCCTGCCCCATGCTTTTGCCCAAGCCGCCGCACTGAAGGCGCTTGAGCGCACCGGGACGCTGGACATCGTCACGTCAGCCCGCGGCATCCGCGAAACCATTGCCGCAGGCCGCATCGCCGCAATCATGCACATGGAGGGGGCCGAGGCGATCGCCGACATGGATGCCCTGCACCTGTGGCACGCGGCGGGGCTGCGGTCGCTGGGTCCGGTCTGGTCGCGGCCCACGGCCTATGGCCATGGAGTGCCCTTCGCCTTTCCGGCCACGCCCGATACCGGGGCGGGGCTGACGGATGCAGGCATGACGCTCGTCCGGGAATGCAACAGCCTGCGGATCATGCTGGATCTGTCCCACCTGAACGAGGCCGGGTTCAACGATGTGGCACGCCTGTCCGACGCACCCTTGGTCGCCAGCCATAGCTGCGTCCACCGGGTCAGCGAAAGCAGCCGCAACCTGACCGACCGGCAGTTGCGCATGATCGCCGAAAGCCGCGGCCTGGTCGGCCTGAACTTCGCTTCCAGCTTCCTGCGCGAGGACGGCCGCCGCCTGCCGCTGGAGGGTCTTGGCACGATGCTGCGCCACCTCGATCACCTGCTGGCAATCCTGGGCGAGGATGGCGTGGCGCTCGGCTCGGACTTCGACGGCGCGCTGATGCCGCGCGACCTGCCCGACGCAGCGGCCCTGCCCGCCCTGATCGGCGCGATGGAGGCGCATGGCTATGGAGAGGCGCTGATCCGCAAGATCGCCAGCGAGAACTGGATCAACCTGCTGGAGCGGACCTGGGGCGAGTAATCGCCCCTTTCGCTTCGGTCGGAATACCCCCCGCGGGTGACCGGCGCAGGATCCGGCCATCGCGGACACAAACACCCTATTCGGTGGACGTCTGCACGTCAGTGGCGGGCGTTGCCTGAGCCACCGCGATCATCTGCGCCAGTTCCGGATCGGCGTTCAGGTCGGCCAGGGCATAGCTGCCGGTCACGTCCTCGGGCGACAGCTTGATGTTCTTCACCACCTGCGGGCCGGGCGCGGCGGGACCATAGGTCTGGCCGCTGACCGCGAAATAGACCGCACCCGAATTGCCGGTCCGCAGCAGCGGCGGTTCCTCAAGCGAGGGCAGCGTGAAGCGTTCGCCCGCATCCATGATCTTTTCCAGCAGGACCGTCCCATCGGCCGAGGTCACCCGCACCCAGGCAGGACGCGCCGCCAGCAGTTCCAGGGCAGGCGCGTCGGGGGCGACTGTGATGGCGGCGGCCGTGACCTGCTCGGGCATCGGCGGGCCGAATGGAACCGCCCCGGCCTCGGCCAGGGCACGCTGGATGGCGGTCGCCGCTTCGGGAACCGCTTGGGCCAGGGCCGTATCTTCGGGTCCCGCGGCGGGGGTCAGGCCGGGATCGATGGCGGCAATCGGGCCGTCGCGCGCCGTCAGGACGGGGGCTTCCAAAACCTGCGGGCGGTAAAGGCGATCCAGCCCCTCGGGCTGCGGCAGGGCCTGGCCAAGATCCGTGGTTTCCGTCATGTCCAGAGGAGGCTCGGACACATTCGCGCCTGCGACCGGATCAAGGGCGGTGACCACGCCCGGTGCATTTTCACCCGGCGTCAGGGTCACGCGCTGAACCTCTTGCAGGACGGCCCAGCCGCCATAGCCCAGGCCGCAGATCAGGGCGATCAGGACCAGAAGCGCACCGATCGCGCGAGGTTCGATATCCGACCAGAAGCTTTCCTGCTGCGGAATGAACAGAGCCTTGGGATTGGCCAGGGCCTCGATCGGGTCGGAAGGCCGGCGCGCGGGCTTGGGCCCGGCAGCCGCCTGCGCCATGCCATGCGTCGGCTGGAAACCGGATTCCAGGCAGAAGCGGCGAAAGGTCCAATCGGGATCCATGCCCAGGTACCGGGCGTAGGACCGCACATAGCCCGACACGAAGCTGGGCGTGTCAAAGGCGGTGATGTCGCAATTCTCGATCGCTGCAACATAGGACGCACGGATGCGCAATTCGCGCTGCACGTCCAGCAGCGACTTGCCCAAGGTCGCCCGCTCGCCCCGCATGAGATCGCCGAGGCGTGTGTCATCGTCGAGGAAATGATGCACTTCCTCCACCTGCAAAATCTCCTCTGCCGGGTTCTCAGCCCGCAGCCTGCTCATTTTCTGTCTGCCTCATCGCCCGATGCCAGATACCGTCCGAATCGAACGATATCTTTTGTTCTTTAACGCGAGCTTATCACGCAGGCGAGAGCAGTTCACCCGTGGAATGCGTTACGCACTCATTTCCTGCCGGTTGAGTGCGCAATGTGACCACAACCTGTCCATGGCCTTGACCAGGTGGTCGATCTGTCGGGGCGCATGGACCGGCGAGGGGGTGAAGCGCAGCC
>JAPSIP010000187.1 GCA_031178645.1 Paracoccus sp. (in: a-proteobacteria)
CAAGCCCGTGCCTCCGGCGACAAGGCGCGCGCCTTCGTCGATGCCCTTCTGGATCAGATCCTGGATCTTTTCCCACTGCTGCCGGCTGACCACCGGGCCGATATGGCGGCCCGGCTGATGGGCGCTTGCGACGGGGGTTTCCTGGGCCACCCTGGCCGCCGTCTCGACCGCCTGGTCATAGACCGAGCGTTCCACCAGCATCCGCGTCGGCGCGTTGCAGGACTGGCCGCTGTTATAGAAGCAATGCCGCGCGCCACGCAACACGGCCTTTTCGTCGGCATCGGCAAAGACGATGTTGGCGCCCTTGCCGCCCAGTTCCAGCACGACCTTCTTCAACGTGTCGGCCGCCGCCTTGGTGATCGCGATCCCGGCGCGGGTCGATCCGGTAAAGCTGATCATGTCCACGTCCTTGTGCGTGGAAAGCTGCGTCCCTACCCCCGGCCCGTCGCCGTTGACCAGGTTGAAGACACCCTTGGGCAGCCCTGCTTCATGGACGATCTCGGCGAACACCATCGACGAAAGCGGCGCGATCTCGGATGGTTTCAGCACGCAGGTATCGCCCGCCAGGATCGCCGGGATCACCTTCAGCGTGACCTGGTTCATCGGCCAGTTCCAGGGCGTGATCAGGCCCACCACCCCCACCGGCTGCCACGCGACCATCGAGCTGGGCGCATGGTCCCCCAGCGGGCGGATGAAGTCGAAATCCTTGAAGGCCGTGATGAAGTTTTCAATGTGATATGTTCCGGCGGCGACCTGGTCGCCCAAGGACATGTCCTGCGGCGCGCCCATCTCGTGGCTGATCGCCCCCGCCATGTCCTGCGCCCGGCGGTTGTAGATTTCGAGGATCTTCTCGACATGGCTCAGCCGCTCGGCCGGATCGGTCTGCGACCAGGACGCGAAGGCAATCTTGGCCGCCGCCACGGCGCGGTCCGTATCGGCCCGGTCGCCCAGGCTGATGACTGCCACGGCTTCCTCGGTCGAGGGGTCGATCACTTCGAGGTCATTGGCGCAGGCGGGATCCACCCATTCGCCGTTGATATAGAACTTGCGCTTGTCCAGCAGGCCGGTCATCGCGATCCCTCCATTCAGATTCTTGCACAAGGTGAAACGAGCGTCAGGCCGGCGCAAGCCTTGTAAATCCCGATCATACAGGTCGATAAAAACCTAGAAATCCGTCTCGTTTTACCTATCCTCCAGCCGTAACAATTTGAGAGGACGCGCCTTATGTCCCTGCGCATCAACGATATCGCACCCGATTTCACCGCCCCCTCGACCGAGGGAGAGATCCGCTTCCACGACTGGCTGGGCGACAGCTATGGCATCATCTTCAGCCATCCGCGCGACTTCACGCCTGTCTGCACGACCGAGTTCGCCGCCGTCGCGCAACTGGTCCCAGACTTCGAGAAGCGGAACACCAAGGTGCTGGGCGTTTCGGTGGATTCGGTCGAGGATCACGCCAAATGGAAGCGCGACATCGAGGCGGTGGCAGGCGTTCCCGCCAATTTCGCGATGATCGACGACCGCGACCTGACCGTCGCCAAGGCCTATGACATGCTGCCCGCCGACTATTATCTACCGGCCGAGGGCCGCACGCCCGCCCATTCTGCGACCGTGCGCAGCGTGTTCATTGTCGGCCCTGACAAGAAGGTCCGGCTGACCATGACCTATCCCATGTCCATCGGCCGCAACTTCGCCGAGATTCTGCGCGCGCTTGACGCGGTGCGCAAGACCGACGGCGTGCCCATCGCCACGCCCGCGAACTGGGTGCCCGGCCAGGACGTCATCGTGGCCTTGGCGCTTGACGACAAGGCGGCCGAAGACCGCTATGGCCCGCTGAAGATCAAGCTGCCATATCTGCGGTTTGCGAAGGATCCGGCCTAAACCCTTGCGCGCCCTGCCGGTGCCGGGGCGCGCGATCCTAGGCGGGCCAGCCGTAGTGGGCGATCATGGCAGCGATCGCCTGATCGTTCCCGGTCCCGTGCAGGTTGGCGGCCCGAAGGCTCTGCGCCTGGCTTCCCTCCCATTCCAGGATGCGGGCGCGGCTGCCGATCTTCTGCGCCTCGACCCCGTTCAGGCGGTGCATCCAGTAAAGCCACACATCGTCCGAGCGCGGGGCAAGACGGGTGAACAGGTCATCGCGCGTCACATCGGAATGAAAGACGCCGGGTGAATAGATCACCCCGCTGACCCCCGTCAGGAAAGTCGAAGGTGACCGTTCGGGAGCATCGACATTGTGCCGCCAGTCGGCATAGGGCGCAGGCAGTCCGTCGGAACCAAGCGCGACGTGATGGGCACGATGGCAGGCGATGTTTGCACCTGACCGGATTGCCGTCACAAGTCGTTCCAGCCAGTCGGCGGCATAATAGACATCATCGTCGGCCGTCACCACAAAGGCATCCGGATGATCCAGAAGCGTCGGCACGATCTTCTTGTAGGACCGCCAGTTCGGGCACACCCGAACCTCCAGCCCCGACAGCAAGGGGACCTCCTGCGGCAAATGTGCCTCGTCCCCATGATCCAGCCACAGGATCACCCGGTCAGGCTGCACCGACTGGCGCAGGATCCCCCGAAGCGTCAGCGCCAGCGTGCCGAAGCGGCCCGGATAGCTGGTCAAGGACACCACCAGCGGCCCCGGCAAACCATGGGGCCGGCCCGAGCTGTCCGGGCGGCCGGCAATCTCGGCTTGGGCGCGGGCCAGCCTGCGGCGGTGCTTGAAGGCCCGAAAGGCGCCGGAAATCATGCCGGATCCCAAGCCCGGCGAAGCCAGTCGATGTTGCCAATGCGGCGGTACCACTTGTGCCCGCGCCCGGCAAAGACGTCCTCCATCTTGGGCGCGCCTGCGAACAGGACGATCTTCGCGCCTTGGGGCAAGGCAGGGTCACGCAGATAGCTGGACAGATGACGCGGCACGCAGTCGTTCTTGAAGCTGACGCACCACCCCTTGGGCCAATAGTGCAGGTTCCCGTGCGCAGCCAGTTGCGCCGACTGGAACTGCTGGCTGATCTCGTACCGCGCGGTCGCGCCCGAGGGATCGGCCAGATAGGCGTCCAGGATATAGGCGTGCTGCCCGATCTCGAAGCGGAAGACGCTGGAATTGCCGACGCTGTGCAAGAAGCGGTCGCGCGCAGGGTTCATCCGGCGCAAGGGCTTGGCGCGGAATAGGTCGTCGTCGCGGATGATGAAGAACGTCCCCGGCAGGTCGAAGAAAGGCGACAGGTCGTCCACCACCACCAGATCGAGATCCAGGAACAGCGCCTGTCCCGCCAATCCGCCAAGTCCCCGTTGGAACAACCCCAGCTTTCGCCAGCGAAGATCAGCATGTCCCTTGGCAAGGCCCAGTTCCGGCAGCGGCATCGCCTCGATTTCCGGATCAAGGCCGTGCATGTCATCGGTAAAGCAGATGAACCGATGCGGGCGGGCAAGATGCCGGCGCACCTGGCGATGCAGCCGGTTCACGTCTGCGGCAGAATAAAGCGTGCCCCATTTGATCGTCAGGATCAGGGCCTGGACGTCCACCGTCATCTGCCATCCTTTTCTTCGCCTTGCATCCGGATACGTCAACCCGCGTCCTGGCTGCAATGCTTGATCCGGCCATCCTGACCACTTGCGGCGGTGATGTTGCCCAACGGAGGCCGCGCCATTATGGTTGACATCGATGTGACTTCACGGACCTTGCAGTGACCGACCCGATCCGGACGATCAAGATTGCCTATGTTACCGACCGGAGCTTTCTTGAACCGACCCTTGTTTCGGTCTGGAGCCTGCTTCGTCACCTGAACGGCCCTGCCGAACTGCACCTTTGGGGCGACGGGCTGAATGCGGCGGATTGGGCAAGCGTCCGCAAGATCGTGTCCGGCAATCCGCAGGTCGCATTGCACTGCATGGACATCAGCAGCGGTTATCTCGAGGGCGCTTGCGGCCCGCAAGGGTATATCTCGGCTGCGACCATGGGCCGCCTCTACATCCCCAGCAAGATCGACGGCTACGTCCTGTATATCGACGGCGACACGCTTGTGACCGGCGACGTCGCCCCGCTGTTCCGCTTGGACCTAGGCAAGGC
>JAPSIP010000188.1 GCA_031178645.1 Paracoccus sp. (in: a-proteobacteria)
CGGCGGGCTGATCCTGCTGGCCTTGTGGGCCTTCGCCAGCTTCTATCGCGTGCAGACCAACGAACGCAGTGTCGAGTTCCTGTTCGGCCGCGCCGTGGCCGTGGGGACGGAAGGTCTGAACTTTGCCCCCTGGCCGGTCGTCACCGCCGAAGTCATTCCCGTGACCAACGAGCGCGTGACCGAGATCGGAACGGGCGCCCAGGGCGAGATGGACAACGGCTTGATGCTGACCCGCGACCAGAACATCGTGGACATGGAATACCAGGTCGTCTGGAACATCTCGGACCCCGAGAAATTCCTGTTCAATCTGGCCGACCCGGCCGACACCATGCGCGCCGTGGCGGAATCCTCGATGCGCGACATCATCGCGCGCAGCGAACTGGCGCCGATCCTGAACCGCGACCGGGGCACCATCGCAAACGACCTGCAGCAATCCGTGCAGCAGACGCTGGACGCCTATGAATCGGGGATCAGCGTGGTCCGGGTCAACCTCGACCGCGCCGACCCGCCGGCCGAGGTGATCGACGCCTTCCGCGAGGTGCAGGCCGCCCAGCAGGAACGCGACCGGCTTGAGAAAGAGGCCGACGCCTATGCCAACCGTGTCCTGGCCCAGGCCCGCGGTGACGCCGCAGCGACGCTTGAACAGGCCGAGGCTTATCGTGCCCAGGCCGTCAACACCGCCCAGGGTGAGGCCGCACGCTTCAATTCGATCTACGAGGAATATGTGAAGGCGCCCGACGTGACCCGCCGCCGGATGTATCTGGAAACGATGGAAACCGTGCTTGGCCGCGTGGACAAGGTGATCCTTGGCGATTCGATGGACGGGCAGGGATCGGGCGTGGTGCCCTATCTGCCGCTGGACCAGTTGCGCCGCCCGGGGACCGGCACGCAGAACACCGGGCAGCAGAACCGGGCATTGCCGAACAGCGGACAGCAGACCCTGGGCCAGCCCGCCACCGGCCTTCAGAACCAGGGCCAGACCGGCACGAATATCGGGGGTAACAACTGATGGCCACTGCTCGCAGAATCACGGCCGCAACGCTGGCCATCCCGTTTCTGATCGTTGTGGCGGTGCTTGTCGCCTCGTCGCTGTTCATCGTGGACGAACGCGAAAAGGCGCTTGTGCTGCGCCTGGGTCGCGTGGTCGACGTCAAGGAGGAACCGGGCCTCGGCTTCAAGGTGCCCTTCCTCGACAATGTCGAGAAATACGACGGCCGCATCCTGGGCCTGCCCACCGTGCCGCTGGAAGTCACGCCGCTGGATGACCGCCGCCTGATCGTGGACGCCTTCGCCCGCTGGCGGATCACCGATGTCGTGCGCTTCCGCCAGGCTGTTGGCGCGGGCGGCATCCAGGGCGCGCAGGGCCGTCTGGAGCCCATCGTGCGCAACGCCATCCGCGAGGTGCTGGGCACCGTGCCGTCCACAAGTGTTCTGTCGGACGACCGGACCGCGCTGATGAACCAGATCCGGGATGAGGCGCGCAACAACTCGGCGGGCTTGGGGGTCGAGATCATCGATGTGCGCCTGACCCGCACCGACCTGCCCGAGCAGAACCTGAACGCGACCTATGCCCGGATGCGGGCCGAGCGTCAGCGCGAGGCTGCCGACGAGATCGCCCGGGGTGGCGAGGCTGCGCAGCGTGTCCGCGCCGCCGCGGACCGGACCGTGACCGAACTGACCTCGGAAGCGCAGAAGCGGGCCGAGATCGCCCGTGGTGAAGCGGATGCGCAGCGGAACGCCATCTATGCCGATGCCTTCGGCCGCGACCCCGAGTTCTTTGCCTTCACCCGGTCTATGACGTCCTACGAGCGCGCGCTGCGGGGCGAGAACAGCACCATGGTCCTGCAGCCCGAGGGCGAGTTCTTCAGCTATCTGCGCGACGATGGCGCCAGCCGTGCCAATCCCTCGCCCACGCCCGTCCCGGCAGGCAATTCCGCGGCCGAGGTGCTGACCCCCGCCGCGGGCGAGGATGAGGAAGGCCTGGTCACGCCCACCGTCACCGACCGCGACGGCAACCCCTTGGGCGAAAGCGCCGGCGTGAAGCTGACCCCGGTGCCCGAGATGCTGACGACCCCGCCCCAGCAAAGCGACGGCGTCGTGGCGCCTGTCGGCGGCGCAGCCGATCCCGCAGTGCCCGAAGCTGCCCCGGCAGAAGCCGCAGCGCCGGCCGCCGATGCGGCGACGGAGCCCGCCCCCCAGCCGGCGGATCCCGATCCCGCGGCGGAACCGGCGCCGGCAGCCGCAGCAGGGGCAGGCGAACCCGCCCCCGAGGCCGAGTTGACGCAGTAACAGCAGACAAAAGGGGGCGGATGGCGACATCCGCCCCCTTTGCAATGAAGGTCACGATCAGTTCACTGCTCGAGAGCGTGGTTTATTTGCAACGCCTCCCTATTTCTTCTTCATAACAACCGCGGTCCCCGGCCCCCTGTCAGGATCGACGAACTGCGAAAGATGAGGACATCCGCATGAAGACGTTTTCTCCTCGGCACCTTCTGACTGCCTCGGCACTGGCCGTGACCGTCGGCCTTGGATACGCGGCCGCGCAGGACGCGCAGCCTGACATCACGCCCGAGGCCAGCCAGCAGGCGCAAGAGGCGGCCAACAACAACGAGCCTTTGAAGGCAGAGCCGCAGGCAGGCTCCTCTCAGGTCATGCCGCAAAGCTTTGCTGATCTGGTCCAGCAGGTCGCGCCGGCCGTGGTCAACATCACCACGACCGCCGTCGTCGCCCAGCCGACCGGGGGCGAGGGTGGCCCGATGTTCCCCGAAGGCAGCCCGTTTTCGGACCTGTTCCGCGACTTCGGCTTCCCGGGCGTTCCCGGCCAGCCGGGCCAGCCGGGTCAGGGCGGCCCGCGGATGCCGCAGCGGTCCAATGCACTTGGCTCGGGCTTCGTGATCTCGGCGGATGGCTTCATCGTCACGAACAACCACGTGATCGAGGGCGCCGACGAGATCGAGATCGAATTCTATTCGGGCGAAACCCTGCCTGCGACGGTGGTGGGCACCGACCCCAACACGGACGTGGCCCTGCTGAAGGTCGAAAGCGACGAGGCGCTGCCCTTCGTCGAATTCGGCAATTCGGATGAGGCCCGCGTGGGCGACTGGGTTCTGGCGCTTGGCAACCCGCTGGGGCAGGGCTTCTCGGCCAGTTCGGGGATCGTCTCGGCGCGGAACCGCGAATTGTCCGGCACCTATGACGATTACCTGCAGACCGACGCCGCCATCAACCGCGGCAACTCGGGCGGGCCGCTGTTCAACCTGCAGGGCGAGGTCGTGGGCGTGAACACCGCGATCCTGTCGCCCAATGGCGGGTCGATCGGCATCGGCTTCTCGATGGCGTCGAACGTCGTATCCACGGTCGTGGACCAGTTGCGCGAGTTTGGCGAAACCCGCCGCGGCTGGCTGGGCGTCAAGATCCAGGACGTGACCCCCGACATGGCCGAGGCGCTGGGCCTGGCTGCTGAATCAGGCGCGATGGTGACCGATGTTCCCGAAGGCCCCGCGCGCGAGGCCGGAATGCGGGCTGGCGATGTCATCACCAGTTTCGCCGGATCCCCGGTCGAGGATACGCGCAGCCTGGTCCGCCGCGTGGCCGAGGCCCCGGCGGGCGAGCCGGTCGATGTCGTGGTGCAGCGCCAAGACGGTCCTGTCACCCTGTCCGTGACCCTGGGCCGCCGCGAAACCGCCGAGGGCGCAGCCCCCACGCCGTCCGGTTCGGACAGCGAACCGGCGCAGCAGGACATCCTGGGCCTGTCCCTGTCCGTCCTGACGCCCGAGATGGCGCAGGACATGGGCCTGCCCAATGACGCCAAGGGCCTGCTGATCCAGGAAGTCGATCCCGAAAGCGAGGCCGCCGAGAAGGGCCTGGCCCCCGGCGACATCATTACTGAGGCGGGGCAGCAGCCTGTCGCCACCATCGCCGACCTGAACGCCCGCATCGACGAAGCGCGCGAGGCCGGACGCAAGTCGCTGCTGGTGCTGGTGCGCCGCGACGGAGAGCCGCGCTTCGTGGCCCTAACGATCAGCTTTCGCTGACCGGCAGGGCCAC
>JAPSIP010000189.1 GCA_031178645.1 Paracoccus sp. (in: a-proteobacteria)
GCCATGATCGAGATCCGCCCCGGCACCGGCGGCGACGAGGCTGCGCTGTTCGCGGGCGATCTGCTGTCTATGTATCGCCGCCATGCCGAACAGCAGGGCTGGAGCTTCCAGATGCTGGATCTGACGGAAACCGAACTGGGCGGCGTCAAGGAAGCAGTGGCCCGGATCGAGGGCGAGGGCGTCTTTGCCCGTCTGAAATACGAATCCGGCGTCCACCGCGTCCAGCGGGTGCCCGAAACCGAATCGGGCGGGCGCATCCACACCAGTGCCGCCACCGTGGCTGTCCTGCCCGAGGCCCAGGAGGTGGACATCGACATCCCCCCCGGCGACATCCGCATCGACACCATGCGGGCCAGCGGGGCGGGCGGGCAGCATGTGAACACGACCGATTCGGCGGTGCGCATCACCCACCTGCCGACCGGCATCGTCGTCACCAGCAGCGAGAAGTCCCAGCACCAGAACCGCGCCAATGCGATGGCCGTGCTGCGCGCGCGGCTTTACGACATGGAGCGGTCGCGGGCCGATGCGGAACGGGCGGCGGACCGCAAGTCGCAGGTCGGGTCGGGCGATCGCAGCGAACGGATCCGGACCTATAACTTCCCGCAGGGGCGGATGACGGACCACCGCATCAACCTGACGCTTTATGCCCTGGACCGGATCATGGCGGGGGACCTGACCGAGATCATCGACGCGCTGACCGCCCATGACCAGGCTGCCCGCCTGGCCGCTGAGGGATGAGGCTGTCAAAGGCCCGCGCTGACGCCGCCCGCCGGTTGACTGCGGCCGGGATCGAGGGCGGGGCCCGCGATGCCGACCGCATCCTTGCGGCCGTGCTGGGGATCGAGCCCGCCCGGCTGCGCATTGTCGACGACCGTGACCTGACGGCCGACGAAGCGGCCAGGCTGGACAGCGGCACTGCGGCCCGCGCAGCACGCCAGCCCGTCGCGCAGATCGTGGGCTTTCGCGACTTCTATGCCCATCGCTTTGTCGTCACCCCCGACACGCTGGACCCGCGCCCGGAAACCGAAGTTCTGGTGCAGGGCGCCCTGGATCTGCCTTGGGCCAGCGTCCTGGACCTGGGGACGGGGACGGGGGCCATTCTGTTGTCGCTTCTGGCGGCGCGGCCGGGAACAAGCGGGCTGGGGACCGACATCTCGGCTGCTGCCCTTGATGTGGCGCGTCGCAACGCCCAGATCATCGGCGTGACGGCAGGCTTTGCGCCGGCCAACTGGTTTGAAGGTGTGACAGGCCGCTTCGACCTGATCGTCTCGAACCCGCCTTACATCGCCTTGGACGAGATGGCATCCCTGTCCCCCGATGTCCGCGCGTGGGAGCCGCATGGCGCACTGACCGACGGGGCCGACGGGCTGACGGCCTATCGCGCCATCGCGGCGGGGGCGGGGGGCCACCTGTCGCCTGGGGGTCATGTCCTGGTCGAGATCGGCCCGACCCAGGCCGGGGACGTGGCGGCCTTGTTTGCGCAAGCAGGGGCAACGACGCAGGTGATCCGCGATCTGGATGGTCGTGATCGTGTCGTTCTGGCCGGTTTTGGGGCGTGAAACCCCGGAAATGCCGTCAAAGTGCAAGTTTTCGCTTGTCACCCTGCGCCGGGCATGGTTAGTCGCCCTTGTGCAGGGGGCAGCGATGCCACCGCACGGGTCAGCCTGAAAAAGCCGATTCCCTGATGGACGCCTGCCGCGTTCGTTCGGGCGAAGGTCGGGTTGAACGGCAAAGTCATTCATCTGCGATGCCCGTGCCGCCCGCGATGCCGTCCAGATCACTGGATCCCGGATTACACTGGAATCACGACAGACAAACTGATGAGATCATCGAAATCCCGTTCGCGCAACAAGTCGAACCGCCAGCGTTCGCTGGGCAATGTCGTCAACCGCGTCTTCGACAGCTCTGGCCCCGAAGGCAAGGTGCGCGGCACGCCCCAGCAGATCATCGAGAAATACCTGACGCTGGCGCGCGACGCGCAGCTGTCGGGTGACCGGGTGGCCGAGCAATCCTTCCTGCAACATGCCGAGCATTACACGCGAATGCTGGGCGAGGCGCAGAAGGAAATGGCCGAGCGCCAGCAATTCCACCAGCCCCGCCAGGACGGCGACGATGGCCGCGAGGCCCAGCCGAACGGCAATGGCGGCCAGCAGCACCGTGACCAAGGCGGGCGCGAGCAGGGCAGCCGCGACGAGGGCAGCCGCGAATATGGCAACGGCCGCGACCAGACCCGGCGCGAGCATGGCGGGCGCGACAATGGCCACCAAGGCCAGCGACCAGGGGCATCGCGAACAGCCCCGCCTCGAGCCGCTGGCCGAGGAACAGCGCGACATCCAGCCCGAAGCCCCTGCTGCCCGGCCCGTTCCTGCGCCGCAGGAACCTTCGCAGCCCGATCCCGTCATGGACCCCGATGCCAAGGGTTTGCCGGATCCTGTGACGACCCCGGACGATGAGGGCGCAGGTCTCGTCGAAACGCCCGAGGCGGCGGCAAGGCCCGCCCGCGCCCGCGCGCCCCGCGCCCCACGTGGCGACAAGCCCGCAGCGCCCCGCACCCGGACCCGCCGCAAGCCGGCCGAGGATGGGGGCGAGAACAAGCCCCAGGCGGACGAGGAATAAGAAAAGGGCCGCGGCGATCAGCCAGCGGCCCTTTCTTCATGCGCCTTGGCGGGCGGCCTGCAAGGCCCGCGCGAGGGCGCAGAACCGTTCAAGGTCGATCTCCTCGGCCCGTGCGGTGGGCGGGATATTGGCATCCTGCAGCAGCGATTCGATCTGCGGATGCAAGCCGCGCAAGGACGCGCGCAGCATCTTGCGCCGCTGGTTGAAGGCCGCCGCCGTCACCTGGGACAGGACTGTCGGGTCCGCCGGATAGCGCGGCTGGGGCAGGGCGGTCAGGTGGACCACCGCCGAATGGACCTTGGGGGCGGGCACGAAAGCCTCGGGCGGGAGCATCATAACGATCCGTGCATCGGCCCGCCACTGGGCCAGCAAGGCAAGGCGGCCGTAAGCCTTGCTGCCCGGAGCGGCGACGATTCGCTCGGCCACTTCCTTCTGGAACATCAGCGTCAGCGACTGCCAGAAGGGCGGCCAGTCGGGCGGGGTCAGCCAGCGGATCAGAAGTTCGGTGCCGACATTGTAGGGCAGGTTCGCGGCAATGCGGATCGGGGGCGTCAGATGCGCCAGCGGATCGACCTGCAGCGCATCGCCATGGATCACCGTCAGGCGGCCAGGATATCGGTCTGCGATCTCTTGCAGGGCGGGCAGGGCGCGGGCGTCCTTTTCGATGGCCAGGACATGGCGCGCGCCTTCGGCCAGAAGGCCACGCGTCAGGCCGCCGGGGCCGGGGCCGATTTCCAGCACGTCGCATTGCGTCATGTCGCCCGCCTGGCGCGCGATCTTGGCGGTCAGGTTCAGGTCCAGAAGGAAGTTCTGGCCCAATTGCTTTTTCGCGCGCAGGTCGTGGCGGGCGATCACCTCGCGCAGGGGCGGCAGGTTGTCGATCGTGCTCATTGGGGCGAGGCCGGATGGGTATTTGGACAACGAAGAAGCATCACGCGCGCGCCGCAGCCATGTCGCTGGCCATGCGCAGGGCAGCGATGGTCGAGGCTGCATCTGCGACGCCCCTGCCTGCGATGTCGAAGGCCGTGCCGTGGTCAGGCGAGGTGCGGATGAAGGGCAGGCCTAGTGTCACGTTGACGCCCCCCGCGAAATCCAGCGTCTTGATCGGGATCAGCGCCTGGTCGTGATAGGCGCAGATCGCCGCGTCGTAGCGGGCGCGGGCCGGGGCGTGGAACATGGTGTCGGCGGGCAGGGGGCCGGATAGATCGAAGCCCTCGACCCGCAGCCCGTCCAGAAGGGGGATCATCCAGTCCGCTTCCTGCCTGCCCATCGTGCCTCCTTCGCCTGCATGTGGGTTGAGGCCCGCCACGGCCAGGCGCGGCGCGCGGATGCCGAAGTCGCGGATCAGCGCGGCATGGGTGATGCGGATCGCCTGTTCCAGCACCGCGTCGGTCAGGGCGGCGGGCACATCCTGCAGCGGAATGTGGATG
>JAPSIP010000190.1 GCA_031178645.1 Paracoccus sp. (in: a-proteobacteria)
AAGAAGTCGGTGAATTATGTTGCCCAGCCAGATCAACCGCTATCCGCACGAATTCAGCGGCGGCCAGTGCCAGCGGATCGGCATCGCCCGCGCCCTGATCGTCGAACCCCGGCTGATCATCTGCGACGAACCCGTCAGCGCGCTCGACGTGTCGATCCAGGCGCAGGTCATCAACTTGCTGATGCGACTGCAGGCGGACCTGGGCTTGTCGCTGATCTTCATCGCCCATGACCTGTCGGTCGTGCGCCATATCAGCGACCGGGTGATGGTCCTGTATCTGGGCAAGGTGATGGAGATCGCGCCCGCGCGCGACCTTTATGCCAATCCGCAGCACCCCTACACGCAGGCGCTGCTGTCAGCCGTCCCGGTGCCTGACCCGGCCCATGATCCCGCCGCGACGGTGGTGCCGCTGAAGGGCGACCTGCCCTCGCCCATGAACCCGCCGTCAGGCTGCGTCTTCCGCACCCGCTGTCCGCGCGCCCAGTCCCGCTGCGCGGTCGAGGTTCCGATCCTTGCAGGCACCGACCACCGGACCGCCTGCCATTTCCCTGGCCCCCTCACGCCCCAGGAAATCGCCCATGCCCGCAGGACCGAAGCGGCTTGAATCGCCGCTTCTTCGTTGCTGAAATACCCCCTGCCGAAGGCCGCCTTCCGGTCAGCCGATGACGATCCGTCTCGGTCCTTCGACAGCCCGCCCGATCACCGCAGCCTCGTCAAAGCGGTGATCGCGGAAGATCGCCAAGGCAGCCTCGGCCTGTTCCGCGGCGCAGGCGACCAGCAGCCCGCCGCTGGTCTGCGGATCGGTCAGCAAGGCGCGGTCCACCTCGGCCATGCCGTCCGGCAGCACGACATCCGCGCCATAGCTGGCCCAGTTCCGGCCTGAGGCGCCGGTGACATGGCCTGCCCGCGCCAGATCGCCCACCCCCGGCAGCAGCGGCACGGCCGCCCAGTCCAGCCGCAACTCGCAAGCTGATCCCCGCGCCATCTCCAACGCGTGCCCGGCCAGGCCAAAGCCCGTCACGTCGGTCATGGCATGAACGCCGTCCAGCCGCGCCAGATCCGGCCCTGGCGTGTTCAGCTTTGTCGTGGCCCCGATCATCGCGCGATAACCGTCGTCCGACAGCGCGCCCTTCTTCAGCGCAGCCGACATCACGCCGACGCCCAGCGGCTTGCCCAGGATCAGCACGTCGCCCGGTCGCGCCCCGCTGTTTCGCTTCACATGGGCCGGATCGACCAGCCCAAGCGCCACAAGACCATAGATCGCCTCGACCGAATCGATGGTGTGGCCGCCGCCGATGGGAATACCCGCCTCGCGGCAGGCCATTGCGCCGCCTTCCAGGATGCGGGCGATCGTCTCGCCCGACAGGGTGTTGATCGGCATTCCCACCAGCGACAGCGCCATGATCGGCGTGCCGCCCATGGCATAGACGTCGCTGATCGCATTGGTCGCGGCAATGCGGCCGAAATCCAGCGGGTCATCGACGATGGGCATGAAGAAATCGGTCGTCGCCACAAGCGCCTGCCGGTCGTTCAACAGGTAGACCGCCGCGTCGTCCGAGGTTTCGATCCCGACCAGCAGCGCCTCGGGGACGGGCAGCATCGCCGTGCCGCGCAGCAGCCCGGTCAGCACGCCGGGCGCGATCTTGCAGCCGCAGCCGCCCCCGTGGGACAGGGATGTCAGGCGCGGTTCGGTCTTTTGCTGGTCGTCCATCGGGGTCTCCTTCGGTTCGCGCCACGCTATCACCCGCAAATCGCATCTTCAACGAAGGGCGGTTTGCGCTTAGGACGGTCGGCGCAAGGAGAAGCCCATGCTCAAGACCCGCATCATTCCCTGCCTGGACGTGGCCGATGGCCGCGTCGTCAAGGGTGTCAACTTCGTGGACCTGATCGACGCGGGCGACCCCGTGCAGGCTGCCAAGGCCTATGACGCCGCAGGCGCGGACGAGATCTGCTTTCTCGACATCCATGCCACGCATGAAAACCGGGGCACGATGTTCGACCTGGTGACTCGCACGGCGGAACAGTGCTTCGTGCCCCTGACCGTGGGCGGCGGCGTCAGGACGCATGAGGATGTGCGGGCGCTGCTGCTGGCGGGGGCCGACAAGGTCAGTTTCAATTCCGCCGCCGTGGCCGATCCCGATGTCGTGGCCCATGCCGCCGACCGCTTTGGCAGCCAGTGCATCGTGGTTGCCATCGACGCCAAGAGCGTCGCGGATGGCCGCTGGGAAATCTTCACCCATGGCGGCCGCAAGCCCACCGGCATCGACGCCGTCGAATTTGCCCGCACCGTCGAGGCGAAGGGCGCCGGAGAGATCCTGCTCACCAGCATGGACCGCGACGGCACCCGGTCGGGCTTCAACATCCCCCTGACCCGCGCCATTGCGGATGCGGTGAACATCCCGGTCATCGCCTCGGGCGGGGTCGGCACGCTGGACCACCTGGTCGAAGGCGTCACCGAAGGCCACGCAAGCGCCGTCCTTGCCGCCTCGATCTTCCATTTCGGCACCTTCACCATCGCCGAGGCCAAGGCCCACATGGCCGCCGCCGGCATCCCGATGAGGCTCGCATGAGCGCCCTCCACGACCTTGCCGCAACCATCGCCACCCGCAAGGCCGCCGAGCCCGACAGCAGTTGGACCGCGAAACTGCTGGCCAAGGGGCCCGAGAAATGCGCCGAGAAATTCGGCGAGGAAGCCGTCGAGGCGATCATCGAGGCGGTCAAGGGCGACCGCGACCGCCTGACCAGCGAGGCGGCGGACGTGATCTTTCACCTGCTGGTGATGCTGGCCGCGCGCGACTTGACGCTGGCCGATGTCGAAACAGAACTGGAACGGCGGGCCGGCACATCGGGCCTGGCGGAAAAGGCGTCGCGTCCGTAATCGCTGGGCCTCGTGTCTCTTGCCCTTTTCCTTGGGGTGCCTTGGGGTCTATAAGCGGGCAAATTGTTGCGGGAGCGCCGCAACCGAATAGACATGGCAGAGGACCGCATGAGCAACGATTCCCAAAACGGCAAGCATCACGAAGGCGACGTGGCTTTCATCCAGTCGCTTGCGGAACTGTTGAATGCCAGCGACCTGTCGGAACTGTCGGTCAAGCGGGAATATGGCGAACATGACCGGCTGACGGTCAGCCTGTCCAAGCAGGGCAAGCAGATCGCCTATGCCGCAGCCCCCGTCGCCGCGGCGCCGGCTCCCGCTGGCGTGCCCGCCGCCCCTGCCGCCCAACTGCCCGCGGTCAGCGAAGATCCCGCCAGCCTGCCGGGCGCCGTCACCTCGCCCATGGTGGGCACCGCCTACCTGTCCGCCGAACCCGGCGCGGCGCCCTTCGTCCAGATCGGCCAGGCCGTTGCCGAAGGCGACACGCTGATGATCGTCGAGGCGATGAAGACAATGAACCACATCCCCTCACCGCGCGCAGGCACCGTCAAGCGCATCCTGATCGACGACGGCGCACCTGTAGAATTCGGCGCCCCCCTGATGGTCGTCGAGTGAGGCGCGGATGTTTGACAAGATCCTGATCGCCAACCGGGGTGAAATCGCCCTGCGCGTGATTCGCGCCTGCCGCGAAATGGGCATCGCCTCGGTCGCGGTCCATTCCACCGCCGATGCCGACGCAATGCATGTGCGCATGGCCGATGAATCGGTCTGCATCGGCCCCGCGCCCTCCTCGGCCAGCTATCTGTCCATGCCCGCGATTATCTCGGCCTGCGAGATCACGGGCGCGCAGGCGATCCATCCGGGCTATGGCTTCCTGTCGGAAAACGCGGCCTTTGTGCAGATGGTGGAAGACCACGGCATCACCTTCATCGGCCCGCGCGCGGAACATATCCGCATCATGGGCGACAAGATCACCGCCAAGGACACGATGAAGAACCTGGGCGTTCCCTGCGTTCCGGGCAGCGACGGCGGCGTCGATGACGTGGACCAGGCCAAGCGCGTTGCGGCGCAGATCGGCTATCCGGTCATCATCAAGGCCACGGCGGGCGGTGGCGGTCGTGGCATG
>JAPSIP010000006.1 GCA_031178645.1 Paracoccus sp. (in: a-proteobacteria)
GACCACTGGATCTGGAAGCTGCGGGCATAGGCGATGTCGCTTGCCAGCGTCCCCAGGAACAGCGGGAACGGGAAGGACAGCAGGATGGCGTGAAGCGGGTGCAGCGACCTGCGCGGCAGGTCTGCATCAAGGGCGACCACGGCGTTTCCTTTCGGTGAAAGCGGGCTGATCCGAGAGGCCGGGCAGCAAAACCATACCTTCCGCAACGCGCGGATGGGCCAGATGTTTCACGCCTGCGTTGCAAAAAGGGGTTGCACGACCCCTCTGGACCTTCGCTGTGGGGGCGGCTAGCCTGCGGGCAACACTATCCGTTGGGGCGTCCCGTCGCGGGGCTGAGAGGTGCATTGCGCACCGACCCATCGAACCTGATCCGGGTCATGCCGGCGGAGGGAACGGATAGGCAGACAGTGCCGCCCGTTGCCGCACGTCGTCTGCCGACCCACCCCCTGTCCATGCCCCGCAACGCGGAACAAGGAAGGGGGGGCATATGACACCGACCGTCTTGACCATCGCAGGGTCCGACAGCGGCGGGGGCGCAGGCGTCCAGGCGGATCTGAAGACCGTCTCGGCGCTTGGCTGCTATGGCGCCAGCGTCATCACGGCGGTGACGGCGCAGAACACCCGTGCGGTGACGGCCGTCCACCCGCTGCCGCCCGACCTGATCGCCGCGCAGATCCGGGCCGTGCTGGACGACATCGCGGTTCATGCCATCAAGATCGGCATGGTCGGATCGCCCGAGGCGACGCGCGCCGTGGCGGATACCCTGCGCGGCTGTGGCATTCCCATCGTGCTGGACCCGGTGATGGTCGCCAAGTCGGGCGACGTGCTGGCGGGCGAGGCATCCATCGCCGCCCTTCTCCGCGACCTTCTGCCTCTGGCCCATGTCCTGACCCCCAACCTGCCCGAGGCCGCGCGGCTGCTGGGCGACCAGCCCGCCGGAACCGAGGCCGCGGCCCTGTTACAGGGCATGACGCTGCGCGCGCTTGGACCGCGGCACGTGCTGATGAAGGGCGGGCACGCAGGCGGTCCCCATTGCACCGATCTTCTTGTCAGCCCCGGCGGATCCGCCCGCTTCACCGCGCCCCGGATCCGCACGCGGAACACGCATGGGACGGGCTGCACGCTGTCATCGGCCATCGCGGCGGGGCTGGCTGAGGGAATGCCCGTGGCCGAGGCCGTGGGCCGGGCGCATGGCTGGCTGCATGGCGCGATCCGGGCGGCGGACGATCTGGCGATCGGCGGGGGCAACGGGCCGGTGCATCATTTCCACGCCCTCTGGCCCCGCCACGCAGGGGCCGCCGCATGAGCGTCACGGTCATCGGCGGCGGCGTGATGGGGCTTTGCATCGCCGCGGAACTGCAAGGGCGCGGCATCCCGGTGGCCGTGCGCGACGAAGGCCCCGGCCCCCAGGCCTGTTCCTGGTGGGCAGGCGGAATGCTGGCCCCCTGGTGCGAGGGCGAGAATGCCGAGGAAGCCGTCACCCGCCACGGCCTGACCGCCGCCAACTGGTGGCAGGCCCAGGGGGTTCCGGTGACGCGCAACGGCACGCTGGTCGTCAGCCTGTCGCGGGATGCAGGTGCGCTTGACCGCTTTGCCCGCCGCAGCCGGGGCCACCGGATGCTGGACGCCCCCAGCATCGCGGCGCTTGAACCGGACCTTGCGGGCCGCTTTTCCCGCGCGCTGTTCTTCGCGGACGAGGCGCATCTGTCCCCGCGCCAGGCCTTGTCGATCCTGTCGGAACGCCTGGCGCGGGTCGACAGCACGGAAGGCACCGTCATCGACTGCCGGGGCCTGTCGGCCCGCGACGCGCTGCGCGACCTGCGCGGCGTGCGCGGCGAAATGGTCGTGATCCGCTGCCCCGAGATCGTGCTGTCCCGCCCCATCCGCCTGCTGCATCCCCGGATGCCGCTTTACGTGGTGCCGCGCGGCGACGGCGTCTTCATGCTGGGCGCGACGATGCTGGAAAGCGACCGGCGCGGCCCGCCCACGGCGCGGGCGGTGCTGGAACTGCTGTCGGCGGCCTTCGCCCTGCACCCCGCCCTGGCCGAGGCCGAGGTGCTGGAACTGGGCGCCGATGCCCGCCCCGCCTTTCCCGACAACCTGCCCCGCATCCGCCGCGCGGGGGGCGTCATCCACGCGAACGGCCTATACCGACACGGCTTCCTGCTGGCCCCTGCGGTGGCCCGCATGGTGGCCGATCACCTTCAACACCAGACCAGACCGGAGTTCATGGATGCGGATCACGATTAACGGCACCCCGCAGGACAGCACCGCCGCCACCCTGGCCCAGGCCCTGGCCGAGGCCGGCCTGACCGGCCGCATCGCCACCGCGCTGAACGGCAGCTTCGTCCCCGCCACCCTGCGCGAGACGACGCCCATCCGCGACGGCGACGCGATCGAGGCGCTTGCGCCCATGCAGGGGGGCTGACGATGCCCGTCTTCTACGGCACTACCATCGACAGCCCGCTGATGCTGGGCACGGCGGGCTATCCCTCGCCCAAGATCCTCGCCGACGCCTTTGCCCGGTCGGGCGCGGGCGTGGCCACCGTATCGCTGCGCCGGGAAAGCGGCGGCGGGCAGGATTTCTGGGCGCTGATCCAGTCGCTGGGCGTGGTCCTGCTGCCCAATACCGCAGGCTGCCACACCGCGCGCGAGGCCGTGACGACCGCCCAGATGGCGCGCGAAGTCTTCGGCACCGACTGGATCAAGCTGGAAGTGATCGGCAACACCGACACGCTGCAACCCGATGTCTTCGGACTGGTCGAGGCCGCGCGGATCCTGTCCGCCGAGGGCTTCAAGGTCTTTCCCTATTGCACCGAGGATCTGGTGGTCTGCGAACGCCTGCTGGATGCAGGCTGCCAGGTGCTGATGCCCTGGGGCGCGCCCATCGGGTCCGGCCTGGGGCTGAACAACCCCCATGGGCTGCGGGCGCTGCGGGCGGCCTTTCCCGACGTGGCCCTGGTTGTCGATGCGGGCATCGGCCTGCCCAGCCACGCGGCGGCGGCGATGGAGATGGGCTTTGACGCGGTGCTGCTGAACAGCGCCGTGGCCCGCGCAGGCGATCCCGCCGCGATGGCGGGCGCCATGGCCGCCGCCATCCGCGCCGGGCGCGAGGCCTGTCTGGCCGACCCGATGGAGAGGACCGACATGGCCATCCCCTCGACCCCCGTGATCGGGCGGGCCTTCCTGTGACGCTGCCGCGCTTCTATCCCGTGCTGGACAGCGCCGACTGGATCGCCCGCGTCCTGCCGCTGGGCGTCAGGCTGGTGCAGCTTCGCGCCAAGGACCGACCCGAAGATGACTTGCGCGACCAGATCGCGCGCGCCCGCGACCTGTGCCGCCAGCACGGCGCGATCCTGGTCGTCAACGACCACTGGCGGCTGGCGATCGATTTGGGCTGCGACTTCGTCCATCTGGGGCAAGAGGATCTGGACGGGGCCGACCTGCCCGCGATCCGCGCCGCCGGGTTGCGGTTGGGGATCTCTACCCATGACGAGGCCGAACTGGACCGTGCCCTGGGCTGCCGCCCCGATTACGTGGCGCTTGGGCCGGTCTGGCCGACGATCCTGAAGCAGATGAAATGGCACAGCCAGGGCGTCGAGAAGCTGACCCAGTGGAAGGCCCGGATCAGCGACCTGCCGCTTTGCGCCATCGGCGGGCTGACCCCCGACCGCGCGCGGCTGGCCATTGCGGCGGGCGCGGATGTGGTGGCCGCCGTGACCGACATCACGCTGAACGCCGACCCTGCGGCGCGGGTCCGCGAATGGCTGGACATCGCATGAGATATGCCCGCCAGACCGTCCTGCCGCAGATCGGGGACGCGGGCCAGTCCCGGCTTGCCGCAGCCCATGTGCTGGTGGTCGGCGCGGGCGCCCTGGGCATCCCGGTGCTGCAATACCTGACCGGCGCGGGCGTCGGCCGCATTACCCTTGTCGATCCCGACCGGGCCGAGCTGTCGAACCTGCATCGCCAGCCGATCTATGGCCGCCATATCGGCCAGCCCAAGGGGCTTGCCGCCGCCCTGGAAATGGCGGCGCTGAATCCCGACACCACCGTCGCCCCGCTTGTCGCGCGTCTGGATCCGGCCAATGCGCCGGATCTGGTGGCGCAGGCCGACGTAGTCATGGACTGCGCCGACAGCTTTGCCGCGACCTATGCGCTGTCGGATGCCTGCCTGGCGGCGAACCGCCCGCTGATCGCGGCCTCCGTCCTGCGGATCGAAGGCTTCGCGGGCGGCTTTTGCGGCACCGCGCCCTCGGTCCGGGCGGTGTTCCCGGATCTGCCGGCGCAGGCAGGGAATTGCGCGACGGCGGGGGTGATGGGGCCGATGGCGGGGCTGATCGGCGCGCTTCAGGCGCAGATGGCCCTGGCGGTGCTGCTGGGGCTGCGCCCCTCGCCCCTGGGTCAGATGATCCGCTTTGACGGCTTGCGCCCGGCCAGCTTCCGCTTTGACGGCGCGCCGGAACCCGCCACCGGCCACCGCTTCATCGCCGCAAGCCAGATCGGCCCCGGCGACCTTGCCGTGGATCTGCGCGGCCCCGACGAGGCCCCGCAGCCCTTCGTGCCCCATGCCCTGCGCCAGCCTGACGCCCTGCGCCCCGCCGACGGCCAGCGGGTCGTCCTGGCCTGCCGGTCCGGCCTGCGCGCCTGGACCGCCGCCGACCGCCTGCGCCAGCATTGGCCGGGCGAGATTGTCCTGATCGCCCTTGGAGACCCCGCATGAAGCCCCTTGCCCTGACCCTTGCCCTGCTGGCCGCCAGCCCCGCCGCCGCCCAGGATCTGTCGCTGATGCTGGACTGGTTCGTGAACCCCGACCATGCGCCCATCATCGTGGCGCAGGAACTGGGCTTCTTCGCGGATGCCGGGCTGACGGTCGATATCGCCGCCCCCGCCGATCCGGCGGATCCGCCGCGGATGCTGGCCTCGGGGCAGGTGGATCTGGCAGTGGGATATCAGCCGCAACTGCATCTGCAGGTCCATGAAGGCCTGCCCTTGACCCGCGTCGCCACCCTTGTCGCCACGCCGCTGAACTGCCTGACGGTGATGGCGGACGGGCCGGTGCAGGGGGTGGCGGACCTGAAGGGGCGCAAGGTCGGCTATTCCGTGCCCGGAATGGAAACCGCGCTGATGGGCGCGATGCTGGACCATGCGGGCCTGACGCTGGACGACGTGGAACTGGTCAATGTGGGCTGGTCGCTGTCGCCCGCGCTGATGTCCGGCCAGGTGGACGCGACCCTTGGCGGATTTCGCAATTTCGAGCTGACGCAGATGCGGCTGGAAGGGGCAAATGGCCGCTGCCTGTTTGTCGAGGAACAGGGCATCCCCGCCTATGACGAACTGATCCTGCTGGCCAATCCGCAGACGATGGACGCTGATGCCACCGCCCGCTTCGTGGCCGCGATGGAACGGGGCGCGCATTACATCCTGAACCACCCCGACCGGGCCTGGCAGGTCTTTCGCGATGCCCATCCCGACCTGGACGACGAATTGAACCGCCAGGCCTGGGCCGACACGCTGCCGCGCTTTTCCCAAAGCCCCGGCGCGGTCGATCACGCCCGCTATGCCCGGTTCGAGGCCTTCCTGCGCGATGCGGGCCTGATCGACAGCGTGCTGCCCGTCAGCGCCCTTGCGACGGATCCGGGCGCATGAGCTATGGCACCTGCTTTCCCTGCTGGCGGGCGGGCGCGCCGGATTGGGACGCCTATGTCCGGGCGCCCTTCGTCACCGCCTTGGCCGATGGCAGCCTGCCGCGCGCGGCTTTCCTGGCCTATCTGGCGCAGGACTACCTGTTCCTGATCCACTTTGCCCGCGCCTGGTCCCTGGCCGTGACCAAGGCCCGCACCCTGGCCGAGATGCGCGCCTGTTCCGCCACCGTCCATGCCCTGCTTGAGACCGAGATGCGGCTGCACCTGGACCTGTGCGGCCGCGCCGGGATCACCGAGGGCGCGCTTGCCGCCACCACCGAGGCGCCGCAGAACCTGGCCTATACGCGCTATGTGCTGGAGGCGGGCTATAGCGGCGATTTCCTGGACCTTCTGGCGGCGCTTGCCCCCTGCGTCCTGGGATACGGAGAGATCGGAGCCCGGCTGCTGGCCGAACCCCATGCGCCAGATTACGCGGACTGGATCGCCACCTATGGCGGGGCCGATTATCAGGCGCTGTGCCATGACACCGCCGCGCTGATCGACGGTGCGGTGGAAAGCCGGTTGGGGGCAGGGGCGCGGGATCTGCCCCGCTGGGCGCAGTTGCAGGACCGCTTTTCCACCGCCACACGGCTGGAAGCGCAGTTCTGGACGCTGGCCGGGTGATCCGCCTTGCCCTGGCCTTCCTGCTGGCCTGGCAACTGGCGGTCTGGGCCTTCCAGATCCCGCGCTTCCTGCTGCCCGGACCGCTGGCCGTGGGCCGCGCCCTGCTGGATACGCCCGACCTGCTGGCCCGCGCCGCCCTGACCACCCTGGCCGAGATCGCGGCGGGCTTTGCCATCGGCGCGGGGCTGGGCGTGGTGCTGGCGCTTCTGATGGGGCTGCTGCCCGGTTTGCGCCGGGCGCTGTTGCCGGTGATGACCTTCAGCCAGACCGTGCCGATCTTCGCCTTTGCGCCGCTTCTGACGCTGTGGCTGGGATACGGCATCGCCCCCAAGATCGCCATCGTCGCGCTGATGGTGTTCTTTCCCGTGGCCTCAAGCTTTGGCGACGGGCTGGCGCGCACGCCCAAGGTGTTTCGCGAACTGGCCGACAGCATGGGCGCCACGCCGCTGGAGGCGATGCGGATCGTGCGCATCCCCGCAGCCCTGCCGGATCTGGCAAGCGGGCTGCGCATCGCCGCCGTCTATGCCCCGGCGGCGGCGATCGTGGGCGAATGGGTGGGCGGATCGCGCGGGCTGGGGGCGGTGATGATCCAGGCAAGCGGGCGCATGAAGATCGACCAGATGTTCGCGGCCCTTGCCGCGACCGTGCTGATCGCGGTGGCCTGCAAGGCCCTGGTATCCCGCCTGGCCCTGCGGCTGGAACGCCACGCGGCGGGAACCTGACTGCCCTAGCAATAGCGTTCCACGAAGGACATCTGGTGATCGCCATAGCGGTCGCCCTGGGCAAAGCCTGCGGGCAGGATCCGCTCGATCAGGGCAATGTCGTCCTTGTCCAGCGTCACGCCCTGCCAGTCGCGCAGATGATCCGCCGTCCGCGTGCCGGGGATCGGGATGATGTGGTTCCCTTGCGCGAGCACCCAGGCAAGCGCCGCGCCCGGCACCGTCCAGCCCCGCGCGGCGCAAAGGTCGCGAAAGGGCCGGATGGCGGCAAGATTGGCGGAAAAGTTCGGCTCGACGAAGCGCGGGTTGGTGTCGCGGAAATCGATGCCCGCGCGGAAGTCGCGCGCCAGCGGTTCGCGCCCGAACATCCCGCGGCCCAGGGGCGAGAAGGCCACGAAGGCCACGCCCAGGTCCTTGCAGGCCTGGATCAGGCCCAGTTGCGGCAGGCGGGTCCACAGCGAGAACTCGTTCTGGATGGCCGTTACCGGATGTTCGGCATGGGCGCGGCGCAGGGTGGCGGGGGCGACCTCGGACAGGCCGTATCCGCCGATCTTTCCTTCCTCGACCAGCCTGCCCATCGTGCCGGCCAGATCCTCGACCGGGATGTCGGGCTGGCGGCGGTGGATATAGTAAAGGTCCACATGGTCGCGGTTCAGCCGCCGCAGCGAGGCTTCCAGGCTTTGGCGGATATAGGCCTCGTCATTGCGGACCGTGCGGGGCGGCCCGGTGACGATGCCGCATTTCGTGGCGACATGGATGTCGCGGCGCCCCCATGCGCCGATCACCTGCTCGGACAGGCCGTTGCCATAGATGTCGGCGGTATCGATATGGCTGATGCCCCCGTCCGCTGCGGCGTCCAGACAGGCAAGCGAGGTCGCCTTGTCCGTCGGACCGAAGATGCCGCCAAAGCTCATCGCGCCAAGGCCGATGGCGCCGACCGTCCGTTTGCCAAGCCGCCGTTGTTCCATTGCCGCCTCCTGTGTGCCGCAGGAGGGAAGCCGGGTTGGCGGGGACAGTCAAGCGGGGCGGTCTGCACGGGGTTTGGGCCTAGCCGCGCAGGCCCAACAAGTCACGCAGTGTTTCCAGCATCCTCGGGTCGATCTGCGGGCCGGGGGGCAAGCCCTGGCTTCTTCGGTCGCCCCTGCAGAAACCGTCCAGGCAGCGTTTCATCATGTCGAGGTCGATCCCCTGCCGGCGAAGGCGTTCGCGCAGGTCGGGGCTTAGGACGCGTTCGGACAGAAGGCATTCCAGCAGGTCGCATAGCCTGTCCTTCCCGCCGTTCCCGGTCGAGACCGGCGGCGGGCGGTCGCCGCCCATCCAGAGGGCGGCGGTGCGGACCGCCTCGCGCGTGAAGGGGCGGCCCCGCAGCGTCTTGCCGCGCGCCGCGATGCGCATCTCGTACAGGCCAGCAAGCGGGGCGGTGATCGTCCGTTCGAAGATTCCGGGTGCGACCTCGGCCAGATGCAGCGCGGTCTCGACCTGGCCGGGGTCGGTCAGGCGGGCGGTGACCTCGGCCCGGCTCTCGACCGGCAGGCCGTATTCCGTCAGGGCCACGCGCAGCGTCAGCGACGCTCCGGGGGCGAAGCCGGTCTGATGCAGCGCCGCCGTCATCCGCAGGTTGGACTGGCTGTGGACAAGCAGGCTGTAGGCTGCCCCATGTCGTGCCGCCGCGACGGCCGCGGCGTTGCGTTCGGGGACATGGGTCAGAACCCCCGCCTGGCCCCGCTTGGACAGTTCCAGCCGCGCGGTCCAGCGGCCCTCGCGCGCGCCGGATCCTACCGGCACGGGCAGGGTCAGCCGGTAATAGCTGACATTGCGCCCGTCAAAGTAAAGGCCTCCCGGCATCGACATCGCCGCGGCCGGGTCGATCACGTCGCCCGCCGGGGTGACCAGGGTCATGTCGATCACGCCCCGCATCGGGGTCATCAGAATAACGTCGGCGGCGATGTCGGTTTCTGCCAGGTCGAAGGCGATCTCGTGGACCTGGCCCGGGGCAAGCAGGCCGTCGGGGTCGCGCACGATGTCCTGGTTCCGGATGCCTGCCAGGACCTGCAGGAAGTACTTGGCCAGCTTGTAACGGCTGTTGATGTCCAGTTCGCCCGTCAGCACGCAATAGCCGCCGGTGCCGTTGGTCAGCGCGGTGAGGGCGGCGGGCTGGATGTTCTCGGCCCTGCCCAGGGCCACGGCAAAGACGCGGTCGTTGATGCTGCCCGCGACGTCGCTGATGAACTTGGCGTCGGTTTCCATTCCGTCGGTGAAGACCACCACGGATTTCGTGCCGAAGCCCGCCACCGGCGCCAGATGCGCCTGCGCCCGTTCAAGGCCGTCGCCGATGGCAGTCAGGCCGTTGGGGTTGGGGGTAAAGGTGGTGATGGCGCTGCGGATCTGGTCGCGCTGCACGTCGAAGACGGTGACTGGCCCCAGCGGCCCCACGGGCGGCACCAGCACGTCATGGGGGTCATGGTCGAAGGCCACGATGCCCACCCCGTCGCCTTCGTGGACCACATCGATCATGATCTCGGCCGAGAAGCGCAGCACGTCGATCCGCTGAGCGGCGCCGATCCCGGCGGGGAACAACATGCTGCCGGACCGATCAAGGCACAGCATCACGCAGGCTGACTGGCGGGCCACGGTGTTGGCGGTGATGGGGATCGTCCATTCCCGGTCGATCTGCGGGCAGCGGACCGTGACGCTGCCGGCATGGGTCGCGCCGACGGTCGTGGCCGTGTAGCCGATCCAGACGATGGCCTCGCGCAGGGTGCTTGAACTGGGGGTTCCGGGCGAAGTGACGGATGGTCCCAGCGGCGTTGTGAAGGGTGCGCCCGGACCGGCCGTCACCTGGAACTGGACCGGCCACAGGCTTTGCACGTCGAAGCGGACGGCGCGGACCGTCGTCTCGCCTTCGGGGACGTCGTTGAAGGTGACCGAGGGGGTCGCCAGCTCGATCCGCCAGCCGGCATCGCGGACCGCCGCCGCCGCGTCCAGCCGGCCAAAGCCGAAGAACTCGGAGAAGTTCGGACCAAGATAGCCCGGATCGGTCGAGATGCGGTTGTCCACGTCGCGCCAGCGTCCGACGGCATTGGTGTTGTTGGGGTCGATCTTGACGGCAGTGGCCCGGCAGATGTCGCGGACCTGGTCCCAGCGAAGCTGCGGGTTAGCAGACAGCATCAACGCTCCGATGCCTGCGCTGACGGGCGTGGCATAGGAGGTGCCGCCGAAATCGGTGCGATAGCTGCGCGGCCCCGCGGCGACTGGCGCGCCGGCGGGCAGTGCATCGCCCAGGCCCGCGTCCAGCGTGATCTGGTTCGCCCCCGCATTGACCGCCGTGATGCGCCGTCCCGAGGCCGCCCCGCCGCCCGGCGCCCCCGTCAGGACCGCCTGTCCCACGGCGAAGCCCGCCGCATTCGCAAGTGTCAGAACCGTTGCCCCCGCGGCCGCTGCGGCGGCAAGGGTGGACCGCTGCGCCGGATGCCCGCAGATCGCGTCTCCGTTCGGCTGGGCCAGGATCGTCGCCGCATGGGCACCGAACATTCCCGGCGGGTTGTGCCGCCCTTCATTGTCATTGCTGGGCGCGCACCAGTCCACGGTCGAGCCGAAGTTGCTGTAGGCGGCCTGGATCTCGGTCGTGCCGTCATTGCCCAGCGTCGAGGCCGCGACCCCGAAGCAACGGTCATACATGCTCCACGGACGGCGGAAGGTCGTGTCCAGATCGACATTGTCATTCCCGGCCGAGAAATAGAGCAGCACGCCCCTGCCGCCCCGCCCGTCATCGGTCAGGCGGTCGAAGGTATCGCTCATCAGGCCCGAGATGGGGTTGTTCACGCTGACGCCGAAGCTGTTGGTGATGACATCGGCCCCGCGCGCAAGCTGGGCCGGGAACCCGTCGGTGGTGCTTCCGGCGTCAAAGCCCGCCGCCCAAAGATACATCTCTGCAAAGCGGGCTTCGTTGCCGCCGTGGCGGATGGCGATCAGCCGGCAGTTTCCGGCGACCCCCGCGACCCCTTCGTTCACGCCCCCCACCACCGAGGCATTGTTGGCAGTGGCGACGGCAGCGCTTGCGCAGCAGGTGCCGTGGTCGCGGACCGGATCGGCGGGATTGACGCTGAGGTTCGACATGTTGTCCACCATCGCCCCGAAGTCGAAGACCGCGACCTGCTTGGCTGCGCCTGACGAAACGGTTCCCGACAGGTCGGGGTGGTTCAGGTCCACGCCGTTATCCACCACCGCCACCACGACATCGGCATGGCCGAAGGTGCGGGCGGGATCCATGTCGCGCAGCGCCTGCCATGCATCCGGCGTGGCGATCAGCCGGTGGTCCCATTGTTCGGGGAAAAGGAAATCAGCGGGGAAGATCGCGTCCTCTTCGCTGGTCGAGACCAGGTCGGGTTCGGCATAGACGACCGCCTCCTCCTCGGCCAAGGCGTTGGCTGCGTCCAGCACCGCATAGCTGGCCGGGCCCGGAAAGCGCAGGCGATAGACATTGCCCAGGGCGTTGAAGCGTCCTTCGGGCGACAGGCCATGACGTTGCGCGATCCGGGCAACCTCGGCTTCATCGACGTTCTCGTGGAAACGCGCGACGATCAGCGTCGTCAGGAACGAGGCATGGTCATCCGACAACTGCACGACCGCGCCCGCCGCCTCGATCGCCGGGTCATCATGCAGTTCGTCCAGCAGGGTTCCGGTCGCGTCCAGGCCTTCGTCGTCAAGCTGGATGATCGCGATGCCGCTGCGCCTGAAATTACCGTCGGACCTGATGGCGCGGCCGCCGATCCGGCCCGCTATCGTGGCCACGTCATCCTCGGCCGCCTTGCGCCTGCCCCGGCGAGGGCGTGGATCCCCGGCCGGTTGCCTCAGGATGCCGAGAAGCCCGGGATGCGGTTCGAACGGAACCCTTACCTTGCCGCGATAGAAGAAGGGCATCCCGGGCCGCCCCAGGACGAAATCCTGGACCCGCGCCATGTCCCGCCGGTCGAGAAGACGGGTCTGCGGCTCCTGCCCCCGCGCCTCGACCATGACCACGGCTTGGCCTCCCTGCGGCGCGGCCAGTTCCGCCATTCCGCGAGGGCCGCTGAAGGTCGAGGCCTCATGCATCGTGATGGTGGCGCCGTCGACCGGGCGCCCCTGGTAATCCGTTATCCGAAATCGGATGATCTGCTTGTCCATTCCCGCGTCCCCATCGGCTGCGAAGCGTCGCAGGAGGCCGGGGGAGCCTTAACAAAGGCCCATCTGGCCCGGTGCGGCGTGAGAAGCATCAAGATATCGCCGTGCAGCATCATCCTATCCCTGATGAGGCCAAAAATCCACAGATTCAAAAGGCCTGTCGGGGGTCAGAGCGGGATCGGATGGTTGCCGCCGGGGATCCGAAAGCGCGAGAACGTGGCCGAGATGCTGACATCCAGGCTTTTGACCCCATGCCACCAGCCTGCGGGCAGGAATAGCAGATCCCCTGGCGCCACAACAAGTTCGGTGACCGAGGCGCGCGCGAACAGCGGAAAGCGCGACAGATCGGGCTTATCCGGGTCCACGGCACTGTAGAACCTGCGCCTGACATACAGCTTGGGGCCGTCAAAGGGCGGGATCAGCAGAAAGCGTTTGCGCCCGTGGATCTGCCCGAACAGGATCGAATGCAGGTCGAAATGCAGCGGCGTGATGGTGCCGCGCGGCCCGATCCACAGCTTGACTGCTCCATCCGCCCCGCTTGACGCGTCCACGATGTCGGGGGGCGCCCCCAGTTCCTGCCGCAATGGATCGAAGGCCGGATTGCGAAAGAAGTTGTTGCGGGCGACCATGTAGAAGTCGTTACCGTCCGGTCCGTCGCGCAGGCGCCGGGCAAGCTGGTCCAGCGTTGTGGTTGTCGTGGTCTGGCGGAAGTTCGTCTCGTAATCGGGATCGGCTTCGCGGCCCGATGTCACCTCGATCCGCTCGCGGCCAAAGCGGCGGGCCAGGCTGTCCGGGGTCCATGTCCGCACCGCAGGCGCATCCCGCAGCGCGCCCCGGATCACGACGGGCAGGTTGCGGTAATAATGACGCGCGAAGAAGTCAGGGGCCGCCATTGCCTCGACCTGGTCGATCGAGGTTGCCTTTCCGCCATCGCGCCAAAGCGCGCTGTAATGATCCAGCAGGCCGCGGGCGAGGTCGGGATCCAGTCCATCGGCCTCAGCCTGGTCGCCCCGCGCCGGGGCGGGCGGCGCAGGATCTGGGCGATGGGCCGACATGGGCGCTTGCCGCGACCGGGAGGGCAGGGGCCCCAGCACCTTCTGGTCGAAGTAGGATCGGCGGGAGACTGCGGGTCGGTGATGGACCCAGCCGTTCAGGGTGAAGCGGCCATCCCGGAAGCGGTTGCCGGGGCAGACCACCGGAAGAACCTCGTGCCGGGTTCCGGCGGCGAAAAAGACCATGCTGTCGTTCCTAGGCTCGATCACCACCCGTTCGCCCCCAGGGGGATGGATCACCAGTTCGCCCCCCGAAAACCCCTTGGGCAGCGCGTGGAGGTAATAGACGAAGGTCAGCGCCCGGGTCCGCGTCTGGGGCGAGCCGTTGTCGGTGTGCCAGTGGTAATACTGACCGTCACCATGCGCGGTCATCTGCAACTCGATCCAGCTGTCCTGCATGGGACCGATCCCCAGGGGACCGAGCACCTGGGGCGCAAGGGCGCGGACCGCGGCCTCGATCCGGGCGCTGACGGGGCCAAGCTGGTCCGCGAAGATCACCACCGACCGCCGCCAGTCGGCAAATCGCGGATCATCGCCGATCGTCTTCGAGGGCGAGAATACGCTTTCCCTGGACAGCGCGAAGTCCAGCAACTGGGCGTTCACCTGGGGGCCGAACAGATCGGAGTAAAGCCTGTACATCGCCTTGCCGCCTTGTGGCCTTTCCTTCAGTCCATGCCGGATCGTTGCGAAAGTTCCTGGATCCTGCGGTCGATATGAAGGTCCACCACGTCCAGCAGGGCTGGCGTCCTGATCGACAGGAACCAATACAGGATCCAGGGATTCTCGGCGATCTCGCCGAAGCCGCCCGCAGGCCCCGCGGGCGGTGTCCCCGGTTCGGGCGGCCCGCCGTCCGGGGGGTTGAAGATCGCCGGTCCCGCAGGTCCTGCCGGCGGCACGCCCGGTTCGGGGGTTCCGCCGTCGGGCGGGGCAAAGATCGCCGGACCCACCGGGGGCACGCCGGGTTCGGGCGGGCCGCCATCGGGGGGTTCGGCGGCCCCTGGGCGACCTTGCCCGATAATCTCTTGCAGCTCGGCCATACGCTCGGCCAGGCGGGCTTCGGCGATGGCCTCGATCAGCCTTGCGGCAGGCTCGCGTCGGGGACGCGCGGCGCTGTCCCGGGCGAAGACCCAATGCGCCACAAGCGAATCCATCCAGGCCACGCCGAAGGGGCCGACATCGGGCGGGGGCTGGACGGATGCTGCGTCGCGATCCAGTGCGACGATCTCGTCGATCAGGTCGGGATTGCGCAGGATGTCCAGGTTGTCGCCGTGCTTCAGCCGCAGCCGTTCCAGCAATGCCTTGCGGGACATGTCAGCCTCCTCCTGTGGGAAGAACAAGGTCATGTTCTGCAGGCGCAGCCACTGGCTGGATCAGCCGCAGCCCCGCCCTTCGTTCGAAATCCGCAACCGACCGCGCCGTGCCGGTGCCAAAACGGGCGCCGCGCAACTCGCCGCGATAAAGCCGCCGCAGCTGGTCGCAGGATGCCCGGTTCAGGCGGGGCCAGTCCGGGTGATCCTGCCAGTGGGGCACCCGGGACGCGCGATCATAAAGGTGCCAGCCCAGCACGAGATGGGGGTGGAACAGGTCATAGCCATGCGTGAAGGCGCGCAGGCCCACCGAAACCTCGTCGGCAAAGAAATACACTGCCGGGTCGGCTTCGACATCCCTGATGAAGCTGGCATCCGCGAAAAGGAAATGCAGCGATGCGAAGCTGGCCGGGAAGGGGCCTTGTGCTTCGGTGCGGGAAACGGGGTGGCCGACCAGGCGGAACAGCAGGCCGTCCACGCGTTCGGCCTCGGCCATGCGATAGATCGCGCGGATGCGGCCTACGGGATCGGTCTGTGGGATATAGGGTGGCAGATAGCCGGTCAGGACGGGCCTGGCAAAACCCGCGCTGCGCAGGTCCTCAAGGATACCGATCGCCATTTCGTCCCATCCAGGAACGAAGCGGTGATGGGAATCCAACATCAGCGTATAGGGCTCGTCCCCCGCGCGCGCCTGAAGCAGCGACCGCGCCCAGTTGCACCCAAGGCTGCGGCTGGCAGGGATCTTGATGATCTCGACATGGGGCAGCCGCCGCAGGGCGGTTTCCCCGCCCTCGTCGCCGGGACCGTATTGCCAGGCCACGCCAATCCTAAGCCGGCCGGGCGAGGCAGCGGTGCGGAGCAGGTCCTCCAGCGTGAACAGCAGTTCCTTGTCCCGGTAGGCCGGGATCTGGACGTAGATCCGTTGATCCGCACGGGAAAGCACGGACAAGGTCCCCTTTCCGAAGGACGAGGCATTTATTGCCTGCCAGCTTCACTATGCGCCCAATGCCCCCATCGGCAAAGCGAACTTTCAGGGCGGCGCACGCTCTGCCGCTTGCTTTGAAACAAGGTGCAAGACCAGCAAACGCACGAGGTTGCGGGGACGGACCAAAAAAATGCGCATCCGGTGAATTTTTCTCTTGCGGGGCCGGATGGGCGGGTCTATATGACGGTTCTCCGAAGGGAAGACCTGAAAAGGAACGCGGCTTCGGA
>JAPSIP010000007.1:0-12013 GCA_031178645.1 Paracoccus sp. (in: a-proteobacteria)
GGCTTCTTTCTGGCGACCGCCCTGGCGCTGGCCAAGACCAGCACGAACCCCTGGCTGCGCAAGCCTGCCGAGGGCTTCATCTTCCTGTTCCGCGGCAGCCCGCTGTTCATCCAGTTCTTCCTTGCCTACGAGTCCCTGGTGATGCTGCCCCGCGCGGGCGTCGAGATCTTCGGCTTCACGGTGGCGACAAGCTGGCTGACCAAGGCCTGGGCCGGCGCGCTGATCGTGCTGACGCTGAACACCGCCGCCTATTCCGCGCAGATCTTCCACGGCGCGCTGATGTCGGTTCCCAAGGGCGATATCGAGGCCGCCGAGGCCTATGGCATGACCGGCTGGACCAAGTTCCGCCGCGTCTTGTGGCCTACCATGCTGCGGCTGGCTTGGCCGTCCTACACGAACGAGGCGATCTTCCTGTTCCACGCGACGACGCTGGTCTTCTTTTCGGGCTTCCCTGCCTTCCAGCAGCGGGGGGACAGTCTGTATTACGCCAGCTATTTCGCCGGCCAGACCTTCAACCCCTTTGTCGCCTATCCGATCGTCGCGGGCTACTTCGTGTTTGCGACCCTTGCGCTGATCGGCTTGTTCGGCATCGTGAACCGGCGCCTGAACCGCCACCTGCCCGGTGCGGCCCGGCGCATCAAGTACCGTCCGCAAGTGATCCGGTGAGTTATGGACTGGCTGAAAGAACATCCCGAGGTCAAGACCATCCGCGTGGCCGCTTCCGACCTGAACGGCGTCGCCCGGGGCAAGCGCGTCCCCGCCCGCTATGCGGGCAAGCTGCTGGAGGAAGGGACCAAGTTTCCCTTCTCCGTCCTGAACCTGGACATCTGGGGCGAGGATGTCGAGGACAGTCCCCTGGTCTTCGAGATCGGCGATCCCGACGGGCTGCTGCTGCCCACGGAACGCGGCTTCCTGCCGATGCCCTGGCTGGACGCACCGACCGCGCTGCTGCCGCTGTGGATGTTTCACCTGGATGGACGGCCCTATGAGGGGGATCCCCGGCAGGCGCTTGCCGTCGTGGTCGAACGCTACAAGCAGGCGGGCCTGACGCCGGTTGTCGCGACGGAACTGGAATTCTTCCTGATCGACGATTCCGGCCGCCAGTTGCGCGTGCCGCCCAGCCCGCGTTCCGGCAAGCGCCGGACGGGTGGCGAAGTGCTGAGCCTGCGGGCGCTTGATGCCTTCGACCAGTTCTTCACCACGCTTTATGACGCCTGCGAGGCGATGGATATTCCGGCCGACACGGCGATCTCGGAGGCAGGGCCGGGGCAGTTCGAAATCAACCTGATGCACCAGGCCGACCCGATGAAGGCGGCTGACGATACCTGGCTGTTCAAGATGCTGGTCAAGGGGATCGCCCGCCAGTACGGCTTTGCGGGCAGCTTCATGGCGAAGCCCTACGAGACGTTCTCGGGGAACGGGATGCACATGCATTTCTCGATCCTCGACAATGAAGGGCGCAACATCTTCGACAATGGCGGGGACGAGGGTACGGCCGAATTGCGCCACGCGGTCGCGGGTTGCCTTCGCGCGATGCCCGGATCCACACTGCTGTTCGCCCCGCACGAGAACAGCTATGACCGCCTTGTGCCCAACGCCCATGCGCCTACCGGCATTGGCTGGGCCTATGAGAACCGGACCGCCGCGATCCGTATCCCATCGTCAGGCCCGAAGGCACGGCGGATCGAGCATCGTGTCGCCGGTGGGGACGTGAACCCTTACCTGACGGTGGCGGCGATCCTGGGGGCGGCGCTGAACGGGCTGCTGGAAAAGCTGGAAGCGCCCAAACCTTTCCGCGGCAACGCCTATGACCAGAATCTGGCCCAACTGCCCGGAACCTGGGGCGAGGCCATCGAAGCCTTCCACGAATGCCCCGAGATGCGCCGGATATTCCCCGGCCACCTGATCGAGAACTTCGTGATGACCAAGCGGCAGGAACTGCACTACATGGCGGAACTGTCGGACGAGGAAACGGTCGAGCTTTACCTCGATACCGTATAGAAAAGGCGGCGGATCGACCGCCGCCTTCTGCTGTCAGTCGTGATGTTCGGGCAGGGCCTTCAGGTCCTCTTTCGACCAGCGGGACACGCCGTGAACGACCCCGTCGCCATCGCGCATCAGGTCGATGTCCGAGGCAGGCACCAGAACCGGCTTCGAGCCGATACCCAGGAACCCGCCGACATCGATCACGACCTGCGCGCTGCTGCCCGATCCGTGGACGTGGGATACGGTGCCCACTGTCTCGTCGCCCGGACCGTAGATGGTCGCACCTGTCAAAACCGCATCGGTCAGTTCGTCCGGCAGTAGCCGGGGATGTTCGGAATGATCCATGTCCTATCCTCCGTTAGCCTTGCTGATGGCAAACCAACGTGCCGGAACGCGCTGCGTTCCGCCGGGTCAGTTGATGTACTTTTCCGGATCGACGCTGTCGAAGCCCTGGCGCACCTCGAAATGGACAAAGCCGCCACGGCCCGCCGTCCCGATGGACTGCCCGCCCGACACCCGGTCCCCCTTGGCCACGTCCAGGCCGTCAAGCCCGGTATAGACCGTCATCAGGTTCCCGTCATGGCGGACCACCACGATGGGCGTTCCGGCGGTGTCTTGGGTCACGGCCGCGACCGTGCCGCTGCCCGCCGCCTTGACCGCCGTTCCCGCCGTGGCCGAGATGTCGATGCCGTCGTTCTTGCCCTTTTCATAGACGCGGATGATGGACCCCGACACGGGCATCTGGAACCGCCCCCCGGCCGAAGCCGCGGTCCGCGTCGCGCCCAGATCCGTGGCGGGCGCAGCGGGTCCTGGTTCCGCTGCGGGGGCCGTCTGCTCGGCCGGCAGGGGCTGGGCTGCCGAAGGCGGGCGCGGCGTCGGGCTGCCGGTGCCGGGTGCGGTCGTCACGGCCACGGCACTAGGCGCCTTCTGGCCCTTGACTGGCACGATCAGCCGCTGACCGACCCGCAGCGTCATGGACTGGGGCAAGCCGTTCCAGGTGGCCAAATCCTGAACGGTGACGTCATACTTGCGCGCGATCGACCAGGCCGTCTCGCCCGAGGCCACGACATGTTGCGCGGGGTTTGCGGGGCTAGCCGCCGGCGCAGGGGCCTGGGGCGCGGCGGGGGCAGGGGCAGGGGCCGCCGGCCGCCCCCCCTGGCCCGCGAAGGGATCGACGACTGCGCCGGGGGCAGTGGCGGTGCCGGGCGCGCCGGTGCCGGCGGCGACACGCTGCGACAGGACCAGCGTCTGGCCGGCGGCCAGCGGGGCGTTGGCCGGCAGGGCGTTGTGCTGGGCCAGCCGCGCCGCGTCGATCCCCAGCCGGGATGCGACGCTGCCCACCGTGTCGCCACTGCGGGCCACCGCGACCTGATAGTTCGGGAAGGTGATGACGCCCCGGCTGTCGGGCTGCGGTCGCGGCGCCGCGCGGGCTGCGGCATCGGCCGTGCTCAGCGCGCCCGGCATCCAGCCCCGCAGGTCCGGATCGAAGCCCGTCGCCCCGCATGAAGCCAGAAGAAGGGCTGCAGCCCCCATGCTGGCGAGCCGTTTCGTCGTCCTGCTCATTCCCGTCGTCCTTAACCTGCCTTGCCGCAGATCCGGGTCATGTCGGTCCCAACCCTTCGACCAGCGGCACAAATCGCACCTGTCGCAATTCGTCATAATCATAGCCGGCGTCAGTCCGGGTCACGCGGATCAGGGTCTGGACTGCATCGGACTGTCCCACCGGCACAACCATGATACCGCCGATCTTCAACTGTGCCAACAGCGACCCCGGCGGATCCTCGGCCGCGGCGGTGACAAGGATGCGATCAAAGGGTGCCTGGTCGGGGAGGCCGCGCGATCCGTCGGCCACCTGCGCCGTGATGTTGTGAAGGCCAAGCTGGCGGAAGATAGCCTCGGCTTCCTGCACCAGTCGGCGGTGGCGGTCCACGGTATAGACCCGGCGGCACAGACCTGACAGGATCGCCGCCTGGTATCCCGATCCCGTCCCGATCTCCAGCACGGTGTCGCGCGGGCCGGGGTTCAGCGACTGCGTCATCAGCCCCACGACCGAGGGCTGGCTGATCGTCTGGCCGCAGGGGATGGGCAGGGGTGTATCCTCGTATGCGCGGTCTGCGAACTGGCCCCGCACGAACAGGCCGCGGTCGATCCGTTCCATCACGGCCAGCACCCGCGGGTCGGTCACGCCGCGAGAGCGTAGCTGGAACAGAAAGCGCATCTTGCGCTCGGCCGGGTCTTCCTCGTCGTCGTGGTGATCGACGGTCATGAAATCTCCGCCTTGGGGGTGTCGTCGAAAAGCCCGGCCATGTCCTGCAGCGAGGCATGGCAGGTCAGGTCCGCGCGCATCGGAGTGACCGAGATGAAGCCGTCCATGTTCACCGCGACATCCGTGCCGGGACGGGCAGGGGCGTTCTGCGCACCGCCTGCCGCCCACATGAAGCGGCGGCCATTGGGCGCGGTATAGGGCACGACGCTGAAGTTCGTGCCCTGCCTGCGGCCCTGCGGGACGACGCGCGTGCCCCGGACGCCAGCCGCGGGAACTGGGGGAAAATTGATGTTGTAGAACAACCGGAAATCCGCGTCCGAGGTCCAGTCCCCATGATCCAGCAGTCGCCGGATCACGGCGGCGCCGTGCTGGCGGGCCCCTTCGAACGGATCGGCCAGGTTTGCCGTCTTCGGCCCCAGGTATTGCGACAATGCAATTGCTGGCAGGCCTTGCAACGCTGCCTCCATCGCGCCGCCGATGGTGCCCGAATACATCGCATTCTCGCCCGAGTTGTTGCCCCGGTTGACCCCCGACAGCACCAGGTCGGGCGGCGCGTCGGCCATGATGTCGCAGAGGGCCGCCAGGACGCAGTCCGCCGGGCTGCCTTCGGTCGCATAGCGGCGATCTTCCAGGCGGGCGACCATCGTCGGATGGGAATAGCTGATGCAATGGGCCACGCCCGATTGCTCGAAGGCCGGGGCGACGGTCCAGACCTGACCCGACGGCCCTGCCAGCGTCGCCGCGATCTCGGCCAGGACCTCAAGCCCCGGTGCGTTGATGCCGTCGTCGTTGGTGATCAGTATTCGCATTGCCTGGCCCGCATTGTCCTGCGGCGCCTCGGACAGCGCCTGTTCACGTCTTCGTTCCTGCTTAGCCGGGCGACGGCCCCGCTTCAAGCGCCAGCATCCCGGAAGGGCCGCCGGGCCAAGGAAAGCGGTTTGACCTGCCTGCCGGGCCGTTGCATCCTTGCCCCTGACGCAAGCGGCGCCCCGGAACATGCAGATTTATCTTCCCATCGCAGAAGTATCCGTCAACGCCTTCACGCTGATCGGGCTTGGCGGCCTTGTCGGCGTGATGAGCGGGCTGTTCGGCGTGGGCGGGGGCTTCCTGATCACGCCGCTTCTGTTCTTCATCGGCATCCCGCCCGCCATCGCGGTGGCCACCGGCGCCAACCAGGTCGTCGCTTCGTCCGTGTCGGGCGTCCTGGCCCATGTCAAGCGCAAGAGCGTGGACTTCAGGATGGGGGGCGTCCTGCTGGCCGGGGGCCTTGTCGGATCCTGGATGGGGGTCTGGGTCTTTACGCTGCTGCAGGAACTGGGCCAGGTCGACCTGGTCGTGCAGCTTTGCTATGTCGTCTTTCTTGGCCTGATCGGCATGATGATGCTGCAGGAAAGCATCCGGGCCCTGCGCCGGTCAAGGAAGCCGGGAAACCGCAAGCGGCTGCACCAGCACAACTGGGTCCATCGCTGGCCGGGCAAGGTCAAGTTCCGCGCCTCGGGGCTTTACATCAGCGTCATTCCCCCGCTGCTGGTGGGCGTCGCGGTGGGCGTGCTGGCGGCAATCATGGGGGTCGGGGGGGGCTTCATCATGGTGCCCGCGATGATCTATCTGCTGGGGATGCCCACAAGGGTCGTGGTCGGAACCTCGCTGTTCCAGATCACCTTTGTCACGGCCTTCACCACGCTGATGCACGCCGTCAGCTACAACACCGTGGACATCATGCTGGCGGTGCTGCTGATCGTGGGGGGCGTGGTCGGCGCCCAGATCGGCACCACGTTGGGCGCGAAACTGCGGGCCGAACAGCTGCGCATCCTGCTGGCGGTGCTGGTGCTGGCGGTTTGCGGCAAGCTGGCGCTTGATCTGTTCCTGACACCCGACGATCTTTATGCCATCAAGCCGGGGATCGGCTGATGCGGAAAGTGACCGCCGTATTCCTGCTGCTGGCGCTGTCCTGCACCGCAAGCGCGCAATCCACCGTTCCGCCGGGCAACGCCGATGCCCTGCCGATCGAGGCCGCGCCACCTGACAAGATCACGCCGCCCGCGGAATCCGTGGTCGCTGGCCTGTCCAGCGACAGCGTGGCGATCACCGCCAGCTTCGACGGGTCGGACATCCTGATCTATGGCGCGATCAAGCGCGAAAGCCCCATCCCCCAAGGCCCGCCCCTCCAGGTGATCGTGACGGTCGAGGCCCCGTCCAGCGGCGTCACCGTCTGGCGCAAGGAACGCAAGGCCGGGATATGGGTCAATGCCCAGTCAGTCCGGATCGGCGCGGCGCCGGGTTTTTATGCCGTGGCAACGACGGCCGATCTGGAGGACATCCTGCTGCCCGAATGGGACAACCGTTACCGGATCTCGCTTCCCCTGGCGATGCGGGCCTTCGCGGGCCAGGTCGCCGTGGAAAGCGCCGTTCCCTTCACCGAGGCCCTGATCCGCATCCGCGAGGACGAAGGGCTGTATCGCCTGGACGAGGGCAGCGTGTCGCTGATCGACCAGACCCTGTTCCGCGCCGATGTCAGCCTGCCCGCGAACCTGGTCGAAGGGGCCTACAAGACCCGGATCTTCCTGCTGCGCGACGGGCAGGTGATCGACGTCTTCGTCGCCCCGATCAATGTCCGCAAGGTGGGGCTGGAACGCTGGCTGTATCGCCTGGCTTTCGATCAGCCGTTTCTTTACGGCCTGATGTCGCTGCTTGTGGCGGTTGCTGCCGGCTGGGGCGCATCGGCCGCCTTCCAGAAACTGCGGCGGCCCTGAAACCGCCGCAGCAGGACCGTCATCCCGCGATCAGTTCGGCCTGGCGCACGATCACCTCGGCCTGCTTGATCGAGGCGATGTCGACCAGCCGGCCCTTGTAAACAGTCGCGCCCGCGCCTTCGGCCTTGGCCTTTTCCATCGCGGCCAGGATCTCGCGCGCCTCGGTGACGGCGGCGTCGCTGGGGGAGAATACCTCGTTCGCAAGCGCCACCTGGCTGGGGTGGATTGCCCATTTGCCAACCATGCCTAGCGTCGCCGACCGCCGCGCTTGCGCCACAAAGCCGTCCTGGTCGCTGAAATCGCCGAAGGGACCGTCCACCGGCAGCAGCCCGTGGGTGCGGCAGGCCGCGACGATGGCGGTCTGCGCCCAGTGCCAAGGGTCGGGCCAGTACTTCTGCCCTTCGCGGATCATGTAATAATTCTCCTGCGTTCCGCCGATCCCGGTCGTGGCCATGCCCATCGAGGCCGCGAAATCTGCGGCACCCAGGCTGATCGCCTGCATCCGGGGGGACGAAGCCGCAATCTCCTCGACATGGCAGATGCCTGCCGCGCTTTCGATGATGACCTCGAAATTGATGCGCTTGGCTCGCCCCTTGGCGCGCTCGACGGCCGTCACCAACGCATCGACGGCATAGATGTCGCTGGCATTTCCGGCCTTGGGGATCATGATCTGGTCCAGCCGATCACCGGCTTGCTCCAGCAGGTCCACCACGTCGCGATACCAGAAGGGCGTGTCCAGCCCGTTGATCCTGACCGACAGCGTCTTGTCGCCCCAGTCGATGTCGCCGATGGCCTGGATGATGTTCACGCGCGCCCGGTCCTTGTCGTCAGGGGCAACCGAGTCCTCGAGATCGAGGTTGATTACATCGGCGGCTGACTTTGCCATCTTCTCGAACAGGCTCTCGCGCGAGCCGGGGCCGAACAGTTGGCAGCGGTTCAGGCGGGCGGGGGGCAGGGGCTGCATGCGAAAGCTCATGGACATGTTCCGAAACGATTTGCGTTGATGTCAGCAATATTGTTTCGCACCCGCAGCATCAAGCCCGGACATTGGTTTGTCTTGACGACAAGGCGCTTTGGGCGCAGGACCACGCCGACAAATGCGGACAAGAGGGACATCATGACGCGCACGGTCTATGTAAACGGCGATTACCTGCCCGAGGATCAGGCCACGATCTCGATCTTCGACCGGGGGTTCCTGATGGCCGATGGCGTCTACGAAGTCGTCAGCGTCCTGGACAGCAAGCTGCTTGATTTCGAAGGTCATCTGGTGCGCCTGAAGCGGTCTCTGGGCGAATTGGCGATGGACAACCCGCTGTCGGATGACGACTACCTTTCGGCCTTCCGCGCTCTGGTGGACAAGAACGACATCACCGACGGGCTGGTCTATCTGCAAGTCACGCGCGGCAATCCGGGCGACCGCGATTTTGCCTATCCCCCGGCAGGCACCCGGCCCACGGTGGTGATGTTCACGCAGTCCAAGCCCGGCCTTGCGGATGCACCCGCAGCGAAGACCGGCTGGAAGGTTATCAGCATCGAGGACGCGCGTTGGGCGCGCCGCGACATCAAGACGGTGCAACTGCTGTACCCGTCGATGGCGAAGATGGAGGCCAAGGCGCGTGGCGTGGACGATGCCTGGATGGTCGAGGACGGCATGGTGACCGAAGGCACCAGCAACAACGCCTATATTGTCAAGAACGGCACCATCGTGACCCGCGCGCTGTCGAACGACATCCTGCACGGCATCACCCGCGCCGCCGTGCTGCGTTTCGCCGCCGAGGCGCAGATGCAGGTCGAAGAGCGGAGCTTCACCATTGCCGAAGCCCAGGCCGCGGATGAGGCATTCGTCACCTCGGCAAGCGCCTTTGTGATGCCGGTGGTGGAAATCGACGGCGCGGCCGTGGGCACGGGGCAGGTGGGTCCGGTAGCGACGCGGCTGCGCGAGATCTATCTTGAGGAAAGCCGCAAGGCAGCTGTCTAGGCCAGGCCTTCCGACCCGCGCTCCAGCCGCGCCCCGCCCCGATCCTGCATCAGGCGCGCGGCATCGGGGCCGGGTGCGGGCAGCGCCAGCACCGCGTCGCGCAGGACGTTGATCGCCTCCTCGCCCTTGGGCAGCGTCGCGGGATCAATGGGCTTGCCCACGGTCACGCGATAGGGCTGGCTGCGCTTGTTCAGCACCTCATTGAACAGGGTCACGTCCCGCAGCGTGGGGTGGAGCGCGTCCAGCAGGTAGAACAGCGCCGAATTGCGCGCCCGGATGTTCATGGGAATGATCGGCACGCCGAACTTGCGGGCGATCATCGCAGCGCTTGCCATCCAGGGCCGCTCGTGCAGCGTCAGCCCCTGCCGCTTGGCCAGACGGCCCGAAGGGAAGATCAGTCCGATACGACCCGCCGACAAAGCCTCGCGCGTATAGTCCATCGTGGCCTTGGTCTTGGCGTGGCTGCGCTTCTCAATCCGCCATTCGACGCCCGCGATCAGGTCAGCCACCTGCGGCAGGACGCGGATCATGTCATGGTTGGCATAGATGAACAGGTCGTCGCGCAGATGCGAGATCAGCGCGTGAACGACGATGCCATCCGCGATGCCGGTCGGATGGTTCGCGACAATCAGCGCGGGGCCGGTGGCGGGGATATGCTCCATCCCCTCGACCCGGACATCGCGCACGATCAGGTCGGTCATGCGGCGCATGATCTCGGGCGTGGGCAGATCCCGGAACTCGGATCCCAGGCGGATCGTCGTCGGATAGCGCAGCAGGCCCATCATCGCCCATTTCGCGACGCGGTGATGCGCCTTTCCGGAATAAAGCCACGGCGCCCGTTCCGCGATCAGCGGGTCCAGGCGGGCCTGCATCTCGGCCCTGGGATCGGCGTAACGGTCAGTCATCCCGGCCTTTCTGCCCCGCTGCCGGGGCGCCCGCAACCGCGATCATCGACCTGCGGCGATCATCCGCGACACCATCTCGCGGGTGTTCTTGCTCAAACCCTCGGCCGCGGCGATTCGTTCCAATGTCGCCAAGGCCTTGGCGCGGCGGCCAGGGTCGTAACGGGTCCATGTCTCGAAGGCGGTGGACATGCGCGCGGCCATCTGCGGGTTCAGCGGGTCCATCCGCAGCAGCCAGTCGGCCGTGAAGTCATAGCCTGACCCGTCGGCGGCATGGAAACCCGCATGGTTCGCCGCAAGCCCGCCCAGCAGGGCGCGGAAGCGGTTGGGGTTCTTCCAGTCGAAGTCCTTGCGCTGCGACAGGTCGCGCGCGACGGCGGTAGCTTGGGCAGGCGGGGCGGCCATAGGCTGGACCGCGAACCACTTGTCCATGACCAGCCGGTTGCCGGCGAACTGATCCTGCAGCGCCGCCAGTTCCGCCTGCCCGCGTCCGCGCCGCAGCAGAGAGGTCAGGGCGGCCATGCGTTCGGTCATGTTGCTGGCGATGCCGAACAGGATCTCGGCCCGCTCGCCGCCGTCGATGCGGGTCAGCAGGGCCAACACGGCGTTGCGCAGGGACCGCCGGGCGGTCCCGGCCGCGACCGGGCGATATGGGCCCTCGACCTTCATATCCTCGTAAAGCTGCGACAGCAGATCCTGATGCGTTTCCGCGATCTGCCGTGCCAGCGATTCCCGCGCGGCGTGGATGGCATCGGGATCGGGCGTCACGCCCTGACGGGAGAGGCGGGTGGCGATCTCCTCCTCTCCCGGCAGGTTGAGGCACAAGGCGCGGAAGGCGGGATCGGCGGCATCGTCGGCGATCAGGCGACCGATCGCCTCGACATAGTCGGCTGTGACGGTCCTGCCCTGCGAGGCCGCGATCAGCGCGGACAGGGCCAGTTCTCGGCCGGCCTCCCACCGGGCAAAGGGGTCGGTGTCATGAGCCAACAGGAAGGCGCGCGTGGCATCGTCCAGGTCGCGCGACAGCATCACCGGGGCCGAGAAGCCACGCAGGGCAGACACCACGGGCCGCGCGCCGAGGTCCGCAAAGGTGAAGGTCTGGCTAGCCTCGGTCATCTCCAGCATCTGGGTCGGCGTCACCTCGTCGCCGTTCGGGCCGATCAGGCCGACGGCTATCGGGACCACGCGCGGCGGTTTCTCGGCTTGGCCGGGCGTCGGCGGCGTTTCCTGCGTGAAGGTCAGCGCAAGGGTGCCGTCCTGCCAATCCTCGGTCATGGTCAGTCGCGGGGTGCCTGCGTCCGTATACCACCGCTTGAACTGGGCCAGGTCGCGGCCGGTCGCATCCTCGAAGACCTTCAACCAATCCTCGATGGTGGCGGCGTCGCCGTCATGGCGGTCGAAATACAGGTCGAGCGCGCGCCGATAGCCGTCGTCACCGACAAGCCGTTTCAGCATCCCGATCACCTCGGCGCCTTTTTCATAGACGGTCGCGGTGTAGAAGTTGTTGATTTCCTCATAGCGATCCGGGCGCGGGGGATGGGCCAGCGGTCCCTGATCCTCGCGGAACTGGCGGGCACGCAGGGCCTGCACATCCTCGATCCGCTTGACGGCGGCGGACCGGATGTCGCTGGTGAATTGCTGGTCGCGGAAGACCGTCAGCCCTTCCTTGAGGCAAAGCTGGAACCAGTCGCGGCAGGTGATGCGGTTGCCGGTCCAGTTGTGGAAGTATTCATGGGCGATCACGGCCTCGATCCGCTCGTAATCGGTATCGGTCGCGGTTTCGGGGCTGGCCAGCACCAGCTTCGAGTTGAAGATGTTCAACCCCTTGTTTTCCATCGCGCCCATGTTGAAGTCATCGACGGCCACGATGTTGAACACGTCCAGGTCGTATTCGCGGCCATAGACATCCTCGTCCCATTTCATCGACTTGATGAGGGATTCCATGGCAAAGCCCGCGCGGTCCTGATCGCCCGGCCGGACCCAGACGTTCAGCGCGACCTTGCGGCCGGACCGGGTGGTGAAGCTGTCGCTGACGGCGACCAGATCGCCCGCGACAAGCGCGAACAAGTAGGACGGCTTGGGCCAGGGATCGTGCCATTCGGCGCGGCCCTGCGACTGGCCGACGGGG
>JAPSIP010000007.1:12023-15507 GCA_031178645.1 Paracoccus sp. (in: a-proteobacteria)
CCTGGGGGGGTTTCCGTTCGACAGCAGCACCGGCAGGTCGCTGTCGATGGTGACGTGGAAGGTCGCCATCACGTCGGGCCGGTCGGGATAGAAGGTGATGTGGCGGAAGCCCTCGGCCTCGCACTGGGTGCAGAACATCCCGTTCGAGATATACAGCCCTTCGCAGGCGGTGTTGCCCGAGGGGTCGATCTCGACCTCGGTTTCCAGCAGGAAGGGGTGCCGGGGCAGGGCAGCCCCCGCGATTGTCAGCGTCTCCTCCTGCCGCGTGACATGGGCGCGGTCCAGGGGCTGGCCGTCGATGGTCAGGGACAGCAGCCTGACTGCCTTGCCGCCATCCAGGACAAGGTCGGCCACCTGGTGCGGATCGCGCGGCGCCAGCGACAGTTCCGTGTGGACCCGCGTGCTGGCCGCAACCAACTGGAACCGCATCCGCGTCGCCGACAGGACAAAGGGATAGGGGCGGTAATCGGCAAGTTTATGCACATTCTGCCCTTGAGTGTTGGTCATCGCATCCTCGGCATGAAGAAAGCTGCTCCGGCTCGCGGAACCTGTTCACGGCCAAGGTGTTAGTCGCATGAAAGCCGGGTCGCAAGTCGGCTGATTTCGCCCATGCCCAGCCCGGTCGGATTGACAGGTGCCAGGGGGCGGAACAGATCGGGGGCGACGCTGAAACCGGCGTCTCAACACAGAACTCTGGAGGCCAGAAATGACCCATGATCCGAACGACCCCAACCGCACTCGGCCTGTTGATCCCGCCCGTCCCGCCGACCCGACGATTCGGAACGAAACCTATGTCGAGCCGGTCGAACGTCGCTCGTCGCCCTTGCCGCTGATCATCGGCGTTCTTCTGGCCCTGGCCCTGGCCTATTTCGTGCTTCAGCGCTTTACCGGCGATGACACGGTTGCCACCGAAGGCGACACCACCACCGTGACGACCACGACCGAGGCGCCCGAGGCCGGCGATGCCGCCAGCAGCGCCGCAGCCGATGCCGAGGCCGCAGCGGATGAAGCGGAAACGGCCACTGAAAGCGCCGCCGCCGGAACCGAAGATGCAGCCGAGGATGCCGCTGCCGCCGCCGAGAATGCTGCCGAAAGCGCGGCTTCGGCTGCCGACAATGCCGCCGAGGCCACCGGAACCGCCCTGGAGAACGCAGCCGGTGCAGCCGCCGACGCTGCCGACACCGCTGCGGAAACTGCGGCTGATGCGGCCAGCAATGCCGGCGCGGCTGTCGATGACGCGGTGACCGTCGACGAGACCCCTGCGCCCGCGACCACGACCCCGGCGCCGGCAACGACCACTCCGCCTGCGACGACTGCCCCCGCGAACTGATCGCCGCCTGTCAGCACCAAATGCCGCCCGGGGTCAGCCGACCTCGGGCGTTTTCTTTTGTCGCGCAAGCCTTCCTTCGACCTTCGTCCTGCAAAGGCTACACACGGACTTGTGAAACTTTCTTTCGCGATGCTATCTGTCAGCGAAACGGGAACCGAGCGAGCGGGGGACAACACAGCCATGAAGATTGGCGCGTTGAAGGAAAGTTTCGAGGGAGAGGCACGGGTCGCGATCACGCCCTCCTCTGCCGGGCATCTCATGAAGCTGGGGCACCAGGTCTTCGTCGAAAGCGGCGCGGGGGCGCGGGCCGGGTTTTCGGACGACCTCTATCGGGCGGCCGGGGCGACGGTGGTCCCGACGGCCGCCGACCTGATCGCGTCCGTCGATGTCGTGGCAAAGGTGCGCCAGCCGTCCGAGGCCGAGATCGGCCAGATGCGCGAAGGCCAGACGCTGATCTCGTTCTTCTATCCGTCCCAGAATGCCGAAATGCTGGCCCTGGCCAAGGAACAGGGCATCACCGCCATCGCCATGGACATGGTGCCGCGCATCAGCCGCGCGCAGAAGATGGATGCGCTGTCATCCATGGCCAATATCGCCGGCTATCGCGCGGTGATCGAGGCTGCGAACAACTTCGGCCGCTTCTTTACCGGACAGGTGACGGCGGCGGGCAAGGTGCCGCCGGCCAAGGTGCTGGTCGTGGGGGCAGGGGTCGCGGGCCTTGCGTCCATCGGCACCGCCGTATCATTGGGCGCGCAGGTCTATGCCTTTGACGTCCGCCCCGAAGTGGCCGAACAGATCGAGTCGATGGGCGCCGAGTTCGTCTATCTCGATTTCGAGGAAGCGCAGGACGGTGCGGCGACCGGCGGCTATGCCGCGCCCTCGTCGCCCGAATTCCGCGAAAAGCAGCTTGCCAAGTTCCGTGAGCTTGCGCCGCAGATGGACGTGGTCATTACCACCGCGCTGATCCCCGGCCGCGATGCGCCCAAGCTGTGGACCCGCGACATGGTCGAGGCGATGAAGCCCGGCAGCGTGATCGTGGACCTGGCAGCCGAGCGTGGCGGCAACTGCGAACTGACTATCCCCGACGAACGCCACGTGACCGAAAACGGCGTGACGATTATCGGCTATACCGACTTTCCGTCGCGCATGGGCGCGCAGGCGTCCGAACTGTACGGCAATAACGTCCGGCACTTCGTGACCGACCTGACGCCCAAGAAGGACGGCGTCATCCAGCACAACATGGAGGATGACGTGATCCGCGGGGCCACGGTGACGCGGGATCACGACATCACTTGGCCGCCTCCTCCGCCGAAGATCGCAGCCATTGCGGCCCAGAAGCCCAAGGAAAAGCCCAAGGCTCTGACGGTGGAGGAACGCCGCGCCGCCGAAGTCGCGGCCTTCAAGGCCGAGACGCGGTCGCAGGTCACGCTGCTGGTGGTGGGCGCGGCGGTTCTGCTGCTGATCGGGCTGTTCGCGCCCTTCAGCTTCATGCAGCATTTCATCGTCTTCGTGCTGGCCTGCTTCATCGGCTTCCGCGTGATCTGGAACGTCGCCCATTCGCTGCACACGCCGCTGATGGCGATCACCAACGCGATCAGTTCCATCATCATCCTTGGCGCGCTGATGCAGATCGGGTCCGGATCCTGGTGGGTCGTCCTGCTGGGCGCCTTGGCCGTGCTTATGGCCGGGGTCAACATTTTCGGTGGCTTCATGGTCACCCGGCGCATGCTCGCCATGTTCCAGAAGTCGTAAGGAATCGCAGGAATGGAATACGGATTTACCACTGCGGCCTATGTGATCGCCGCTGTCCTGTTCATCCTGTCGCTGGGCGGCCTGTCTGGACAGGAAAGCGCCAAGCGCGCGATCTGGTATGGCATCGCGGGCATGGCCCTGGCCGTGCTGGCCACGCTGTTCGGGCCTGGCGCGGGCAACTGGCTGTTGTCGCTGGTCATGATCGCCATTGGCGGCGCCGTCGGCTGGGTCGTCGCCAAGCGTGTCCAGATGACCGAGATGCCGCAGCTTGTCGCCGCCATGCATTCGCTGGTGGGCCTGGCTGCGGTCTTTGTCGGCTTCAACGCGCAGATCGAACTGGCCCGCGTCCTGCGCGCCAAGGCCGAGGGCGGCATTCATGTCTTCCAAGGCTTCGCGGCCGTG
>JAPSIP010000191.1 GCA_031178645.1 Paracoccus sp. (in: a-proteobacteria)
GACGAAGGCTCGGCCGGGCGGATGCTGACGCCCCAGGACATTCCTGCCCTGCCCGCCAGCATCGAGGCCTTGTTCGCAGGCGGCATCAGCCTTGTCCCCGACCCCTGCGGGGCTGCGATCGATTCGCTGATCGCGCGTGACGGCGACCGCCTGCCGGTGATGCTGGACCCGAATATCCGCCCTTTCTTCATTGCCGATCCGGCGTCGTTCCGGGCCCGCCTGTCCCGGCTGATCGCGCGGGCCGATATCGTCAAGCTGTCTGGCGACGACCTGGAATGGCTGTATCCGAACATGGCGCCCACTGACGCCGCGCGGCAGGTGCTGGCTGAAGGGCCGCGCCTGGTCCTGCAAACCGGCGGGGCAGAAGGCGCGCGGGCGCATTGGGTGGGCGAAATGATCCAGGTGCCCGCCATCCGCACCACGGTGGCCGACACAATCGGGGCGGGCGACACGTTCAACGCCGGCGTCCTGGCCAGCCTCCGCCGCCAGGGCGTGCTGTCCAAGGCCGGACTTGCCTCGATCGACGCCGGGCAGATCGCCGCTGCCTTGACGCTGGGCGCCCAGGCTGCCGCGATCACCGTCTCACGGCCCGGTGCCAATCCGCCCTGGTCTCACGAAATGCCAAGTTGAACGCCCTTCCCCAACCGTTCCCACGGCGCTAGAACCGTCACATGGATATTCTGGACAAGATCAAGGCCTACAAGCTGGACGAAGTCGCCGCCGCCAAGGCTGCCCGTCCACTGGCCGATGTCGAGGCTGCGGCACGCGCCGCCTCTGCCCCCCGCGGGTTTGCACGCGCCCTGACGGCAATGGCCGAGACCGGCCCCGCATTGATTGCAGAGATCAAGAAGGCCAGCCCCTCCAAAGGCCTGATCCGCCCCGACTTCGATCCACCTGCCTTGGCACGGGCCTATCAGGCGGGCGGCGCGGCCTGTCTCTCCGTCTTGACCGATGGGCCAAGCTTCCAGGGTTCGCCGGATTTCCTGACGGCGGCGCGCGGCGCCTGCGATCTGCCTGTCCTGCGCAAGGATTTCCTCTACGACACCTACCAGGTTGCCGAGGCGCGCGCCCTAGGGGCGGATTGCATACTGATCATCATGGCCTCGGTCGAGGATGGCCTTGCCGCCGAACTCGAGGACGCAGCCTTCCACTGGGGCATGGACGCCTTGCTAGAGGTCCACAATGCCCACGAACTGGACCGGGCGCTGCTTCTGAAATCGCCTTTGGTCGGAATAAACAATCGTAATCTCAAGACCTTCGAGCTTAGTCTTGATGTGACGCGTGAACTTGCGCCTCGTATTCCCGCGGGCCGCGACATCGTCTGCGAAAGCGGCCTGTTTACCAGTCAGGATGTCGCATCGATGATGGCGGTCGGCGCGCGCCGGTTCCTGATTGGCGAAAGCCTGATGCGCCAGGCCGACGTGACGGCGGCGACCCGCCAGATCCTGGATCTGGCAGCATGAGCCTGACGCATTTCGACGCCAGCGGGCAGGCGCATATGGTCGATGTCTCGGGCAAGGAGGTCACGGCGCGCGAGGCGGTGGCCGAAGGCTGCGTGATCATGTCGGACAAGGCCTTGGCCTTTGCCCAAGGGGGTGCCGCCAAAGGGGATGTGACGGGCGTCGCGCGTCTGGCCGGGATCATGGCGGCCAAGCGCACATCCGATCTGATCCCGCTTTGCCACCCGCTGCCGATCAGCAAGGTATCGCTGGACCTTGTGCCCGACCCTACCCTGCCGGGCCTGCGGGTCAGCGCAACTGTTCGCACAACCGGGCAGACCGGGGTCGAAATGGAGGCATTGACGGCAGTCTCGGTCGCCTGCCTCACGATCTATGACATGCTGAAGGCGGTCGAGAAATCGATGGTCATCACCGGCATCCGTCTCCGCAGCAAAAGCGGCGGAAAATCGGGCGACTACGAGGCCGGGCAGTGATCTCGGTCGACGAGGCGCTTGCCAAGGTCTTCGCCCTGGCCCCCGCGCCGCAGCCCGAGGAGGTGCCTCTTGCAGAAGCCTGGGACCGTGTGCTGCTGAAGCCTGCGGTGTCGCGCATGATGCAACCGCCCTTCGACGCCTCGGCCATGGACGGCTACGCGATCAGGAACGCGGACATTGGCGAGACCCTGACAGTTGTCGGTGAGGCTGCGGCAGGCCATCCCTATCCGGGCACCGCCGCACCCGGCACGACGGTCCGTATCTTTACAGGCGCCCCCGTTCCGGCGGGCTTCGACCGCGTCATCATGCAGGAAAACGTTGTCCGTGACGGAGATCGTATCACCATCGCCGATCCGTCGGGCGGCGCCAATATCCGGCCTGCCGGCGACGACTTCCGCGAAGGCACGACCCTTGCAGCCGGCCGCCGGCTGCGGGCGGCGGACATTGGCCTTCTGGCCGCAATGAACGTGCCGACGGTCACCCTTGCCAAGCCGCCCCGCGTCGCGATCCTGGCCGGGGGCGATGAGCTGGTCCCGCCTGGCGTTATGCCCGGACCCGGTCAGATCATCAGCTCAAACGACCTGGCAATCGCAGGTCTTGTCCGACAGGTCGGCGGCGATCCGGCAATCCTGCCCATCGCCCGCGACAGCGAGGACAGCATCCGGCAGGCGCTTCTGGGCGCACAAGACGCTGACCTGCTGGTGACCATCGGCGGAGCCTCGGTCGGGGATCACGATCTGGTCGCAAAGGTGGCGGCCGGGCTGGGCCTGCAGCGGGCCTTCTACAAGGTCGCGATGCGGCCGGGCAAGCCGTTGATGGCCGGTATGCTGGCCAATACTCCAATGATCGGATTGCCAGGGAACCCCGTCTCCGCAATGGTTTGCGGCATCATCTTCATGCAGCCTCTAATCATGCGGATGCAGGGCCTGTACCACAGGCCAGGACTTTCCCATGCACGGCTCGCAGTTGACCTGCCTGCCGAAGGGCCGCGCCAGCATTACCTTCGCGCCACGCTTGAAGACGATGGCGGGCTTCCCTTGATCCGGCCATTCCCCAGCCAGGACTCGGCGCGCCTGTCCCTCATGGCCGGTGCCGACGCCTTGCTTGTCCGCAAACCTTCCGAGGCAGCACGCAAGGCTGGAGACATCGTCGAGTTCCTGCCGCTGCGCGGTTAGGGATTAACGAAATTTTCAGTTCCTCATGGTCTGTTCATTGACGCGATTCTGCTTGTGCGATAGAACATACACGGAACAATGCGATGTCGGGGATGAACCAGATGCTGACCAAGAAGCAAATCCAGCTCCTGGATTTCATCCAGAAGCGTTTGGCGCGCGACGGGGTGCCGCCATCCTTCGATGAAATGAAGGAAGCACTGGATTTGCGGTCGAAGTCCGGCATCCACCGCCTCGTCACCGCGCTTGAGGAGCGGGGCTTCATCCGCCGCCTACCGCACCGCGCCCGTGCGTTGGAAATCGTGCGCCTGCCTGACGCGTTGCTTGCCGACACGAAGGTCGAAGGGACAGCGACGGCGCAGGGCGGTTTCACCCCGCGCGTCATTGCCAACCCGAAACCTGCCCGTCCGCGCGGCGCGATATCGATCGTCGACAGCCCTGCCGTCGAACTGCCGCTGATGGGGCGGATCGCCGCCGGCGTGCCCATCGAGGCGATTTCGGAAGTGTCCCACCATGTCGCTGTTCCCGGCACGATGCTGTCGGGTCGCGAACATCACTATGCGCTCGAGGTGCAGGGGGATTCGATGATCGAAGCCGGGATCAACGACGGCGACGTTGTGGTGATCCGGGAACAGGACACCGCCGACAATGGCGACATCATCGTGGCCCTTGTGGACGGGTCGGAAGCCACGCTGAAACGCTATCGCCGCCGGGGCGGGATGATTGCGCTCGAGGCCGCGAATCCCGCCTATGAACCGCGCATCCTGCCCGAGGATCGCGTGCGCATTCAGGGCCGTCTGGTGGGGCTGATCCGCAG
>JAPSIP010000192.1 GCA_031178645.1 Paracoccus sp. (in: a-proteobacteria)
ATCCTGCAACTTCAGCGCCGCATCCGGCGCACCGGCACGCTGGTGAGGTAACCCGATGTCCGTCTATCCCGATCTCGACGCGCTGGAACAACTGGCCGAGCATATCAAGCTGCGGCGCGGTGACGAAATCCTGGACACCCAGATCGCCTTTGGCGAACTGACGGTGACCACCAATCTGTCCAGCATCCTGGACTTGTTCGAGTTCCTGCGCAGCGACAGCAGCTGCCGTTTCACGACCCTGGTGGACATGACGGCGGTGGACTATCCCGAACGCGCGCAGCGGTTCGACGTGGTCTGGCACCTGCTGTCGATGTACCAGAACCATCGCGTCCGGGTGAAGATCTCGATCCGGGATGACGAGATCGTGCCGTCGCTTGTGCGGATCTATCCCTGCGCCAACTGGTTCGAGCGCGAAGTCTTCGACATGTTCGGGATCCTCTTCTCGGGGCACCCGGACCTGCGACGGATCCTGACGGATTATGGCTTCACGGGCTTTCCGCTGCGCAAGGACTTTCCGACCACCGGCTATGTCGAGCTTCGCTATGACGAATCCGAAAAGCGGGTGGTCTATGAACCGGTGCGGCTGACGCAGGAATACCGCCAGTTCGACTTCCTCTCGCCTTGGGAAGGGACGCAATATGTCCTGCCCGGCGACGAAAAGACCAAGGGGTAAGGCCAATGGACGGCGATATCCGCACCAACAACTATGACGACGGGTCGTCCGACATGCTGGTCGGCGAACAGAAGATCCGCAACTTCAACATCAACTTCGGCCCCCAGCACCCGGCGGCGCACGGCGTGCTGCGTATGGTGTTGGAACTGGACGGCGAGATCGTCGAACGCGCCGACCCGCATATCGGCCTGCTGCATCGCGGCACCGAAAAGCTGATGGAAAGCAGGACCTACCTGCAGAACCTGCCCTATTTCGATCGGCTGGACTATGTCTCGCCCATGAACCAGGAACATGCCTGGTGCCTGGCGATCGAGCGTCTGACGGGCACCGTCGTGCCGCGCCGCGCCAGCCTGATCAGGGTCCTGTATTCGGAAATCAGCCGCATCCTGAACCACCTGCTGGGCCTGACCACGGGTGCGATGGACGTGGGCGCCCTGACCCCGCCGCTGTGGGGCTTCGAGGCGCGCGAACAGCTGATGATCTTCTATGAACGCGCCAGCGGCGCGCGCCTGCACGCGGCCTATTTCCGCCCGGGCGGCGTCCACCAGGATCTGCCGCCAGACCTGCTGGACGATATCGAGGCCTGGTGCGAGACCTTCCCGAAGGTCGTGGACGACATCGATACGCTGCTGACCGAGAACCGGATCTTCAAGCAGCGGCTGGTGGGCATCGGCATCGCGACCGAACAGGATGCGCTTGACTGGGGCTTCACCGGGGTCATGGCGCGCGCGTCGGGTCTGGCCTGGGACCTGCGCCGGTCGCAGCCCTACGAATGCTACAGCGAGTTCGACTTCAAGATCCCGATCGGAAAGAACGGCGACAGCTATGACCGTTTCCTGATCCGGATGCAGGAAATGCGGGAATCGACCGGCATCATGAAGCAGGCGGTCCAGAAGCTGCGGGCCGAAGGTCCGGGCGAAGTGCTGGCACGCGGCAAGCTGACCCCGCCCCGGCGCGGCGACATGAAGCGCGACATGGAAAGCCTGATCCACCACTTCAAGCTTTACACCGAAGGCTTCCGCGTCCCCGCGGGCGAGGTTTATGCCGCCGTCGAGGCCCCCAAGGGCGAATTCGGCGTCTATCTGGTCAGCGACGGCACGAACAAGCCTTACCGGGCCAAGCTGAAGGCCCCGGGCTTCCAGCATCTGCAGGCCATCGACTATCTGGCGCGGGGGCATCTGCTTGCCGACGTGCCCGCCCTGATCGCCACCATCGACGTCGTGTTCGGAGAGGTTGACCGCTGATGCTCCGCCGCCTTTCGCCCGTCCAGCCGGACAGCTTCGAGTTTACCCCCGCGAACTTGGAATGGGCGCATGTCCAGATGTCCAAGTATCCGGAAGGTCGCCAGCAGTCGGCGATCATCCCGGTGCTGTGGCGCGCCCAGGAACAGGAAGGCTGGCTGTCGCGGCCTGCCATCGAATACTGCGCGAACCTGCTGGGGATGCCCTATATCCGGGCGCTTGAAGTGGCGACATTCTACTTTATGTTCCAGCTTCAACCGGTTGGTTCCGTTGCCAATATCCAGATTTGCGGGACCACCACCTGCATGATCTGCGGGGCCGAGGATCTGATCGCGGTCTGCAAGCGCAAGATCGCGCCCACGCCTCATACCCTGTCTGCCGACGGCAAGTTCAGTTGGGAGGAGGTCGAGTGTCTGGGCGCCTGCACGAACGCGCCGATGGCCCAGATCGGCAAGGACTACTACGAGGATCTGACGCCCGCGAAGCTGGAAGAACTGATCGACGCCTTCTCGGCGGGCCAGGTGCCCTTGCCGGGGCCGCAGAACGGCCGCTTCTCGTCCGAACCGCTGGGTGGGCCTGTCGCGCTTGCGGATCTGCAGGGGCAGGGCGATCCGCTGAATGCAAGCGCCGCCCTGGCCCGCGACATTGGCGAGACCGTCAAGCGCATTGACGGGACCGAGGTGCCGATCCTTGCCAAGTGGCTGCGTACGCCCCCTGCGGCGGCGGATGACCGCAGCGGCGTGGATACTGCCCCCGAACGCGAGCCGCGTCCCTCGGCCGGCAAGCCTGCCGATGCCACCGGCGTGACCGAGCAGGAGGCGCAGGCCGCCTCGGCCGCGCGTCCGCAGTCGGATCGCGAACCGGCAGGCGCGCGCGCTGTCGAGCGGGCGGAACAGAAGGACGATGCAATCGACCGCTGATGCGGTCCAGCGACGGGACGACGCCATGCGCATGATGATCCTGACCGACAGCATTGCTTGCCCCGCAAGGGCCTGGCGATGACGCGGCAGGGCGGCGACCGCGATGCGCGCCAGATGCGTTTGGCCGGTGCCGTGATCGCAGGGGCCATGGCGGCCTGGTTGCTGGTTCAATGGCTGGGCCAGCAGTACGGCTGGGCTGGCAGGTGGGCTTATCTGGCGGATCTGGCCGCCATTGGTGCTTTTGTCTGGTCGCTGATCGTGACCTGGCGTATCTGGCGGCGCAGGAACGCGTGACGCCCGGATGAGAGGATTGAGAACAGGATGCTGAAAGATCAGGATCGCATTTTCACCAACATCTACGGGATGGGCGACCGTAGCCTGGCCGGTGCGAAGAAGCGCGGCCATTGGGACGGCACGGCCGAGATCATCTCGCGCGGCCGCGACAAGATCGTTGAACAGATCAAGGCCTCGGGCCTGCGCGGCCGGGGCGGCGCGGGCTTCCCGACCGGCCTGAAGTGGTCCTTCATGCCCAAGGAATCGGACGGCCGCCCGTCCTATCTGGTCATCAACGCCGACGAATCCGAACCCGCGACCTGCAAGGACCGCGAGATCATGCGCCACGATCCGCATACGCTGATCGAAGGCGCATTGATCGCCAGCTTCGCGATGGGCGCGCACGCGGCCTATATCTATATCCGGGGCGAGTTCATCCGCGAGAAAGAGTCGCTGCAGACCGCTATCGACGAATGCTATGACGCGGGCCTTCTGGGCGCGAACGCGGCCGGGTCGGGTTGGGACTTCGACATCTATCTGCATCACGGCGCCGGTGCCTATATCTGCGGCGAGGAAACGGCGCTGCTGGAATCGCTGGAAGGCAAGAAGGGGATGCCGCGCATGAAGCCGCCGTTCCCGGCTGGCGCGGGGCTGTATGGCTGCCCGACCACGGTGAACAACGTCGAATCCATTGCCGTGACGCCGACGATCCTGCGGCGCGGCCCGGAATGGTTCGCGGGCTTTGGCCGCCCGAACAACGCGGGGGTCAAGCTGTTCGGCCTGACCGGTCACCTCAACACGCCCTGCGTGG
>JAPSIP010000193.1 GCA_031178645.1 Paracoccus sp. (in: a-proteobacteria)
GTCACGCTGAACCAGTACATCCCGCTGCTGACGGAAGAACACTACAAGCTGGACGAAAAGGCCCGCAACGCCACCTTTACCGAGGAAGGCAACGAGTTTCTGGAAAGCCGCCTGCAAGCCGACGGCATCCTGCCCGAAGGCCAGACGCTCTATGACCCGGAATCCACCACCATCGTCCACCACGCCAACCAGGCATTGCGCGCCTACAAGCTGTTCAACAAGGACCAGCACTACATGGTGCGTGACGGCGAGGTGATGCTGATCGACGAATTCACCGGCCGGATGATGAAGGGCCGCCGCCTGTCCGACGGCTTGCACCAGGCGATCGAGGCCAAGGAAGGCGTCACCATCCAGCCGGAAAACGTCACGCTGGCCAGCGTGACCTTCCAGAACTATTTCCGCCTTTACAACAAGCTGGCGGGCATGACCGGCACGGCCGCGACCGAGGCCGAGGAGTTTGCCGAGATCTACAAGCTGGGCGTGGTCGAGGTTCCAACCAACCGCGGCATCGCGCGCCTTGACGAACATGACCGCGTCTACCGCACCGCAGCCGAAAAATACGGCGCCGTGATCGAGGCGATCAAGGAAGCCCATGCCAAGGGCCAGCCGACCCTTGTCGGCACCACCAGCATCGAGAAATCCGAAATGCTCTCGTCGATGCTGCAAAAGGCGGACATCCCCCACAACGTCCTGAACGCCCGCCAGCACGAGGCCGAGGCGCAGATCGTGGCCGACGCGGGCAAGCCCGGCGCCGTCACCATCGCCACCAACATGGCGGGCCGCGGCACCGACATCCAGCTTGGCGGCAATGTCGAGATGAAGGTGATGGAGGCGCTGGCCGCCGATCCCGAGGCCAATCCCGACGAAATCCGCGCCCGGATCGAGGCTGAACACGCCGCAGACAAGGACAGGGTCCTGTCCTCGGGCGGGTTGTTCGTGCTGGGCACCGAACGCCACGAAAGCCGCCGGATCGACAACCAGTTGCGCGGCCGATCAGGCCGTCAGGGCGATCCCGGCCGGTCCTTGTTCTTCCTGTCGCTGGACGACGACCTGATGCGGATCTTCGGGTCCGAACGCCTGGACAAGGTCCTGTCCACCCTTGGCATGAAGGAAGGCGAGGCGATCGTTCACCCCTGGGTGAACAAGTCGCTGGAACGCGCCCAGGCCAAGGTGGAAGGCCGCAACTTCGACATCCGCAAGCAGTTGCTCAAATTCGACGATGTGATGAACGATCAGCGCAAGGCGATCTTCAGCCAGCGCCGCGAGATCATGGACAGCACCGAGGTCGGAGAGATTGCGGCCGACATGCGCCACCAGGTGATCGACGATCTGGTGGATGACTTCATGCCGCCGAAATCCTATCCCGAACAATGGGATCTGGACGGCCTGAAGACCGCGATCCGCGAACGCCTGAACATGAACCTGCCTGTCGCCGACTGGGCGGCCGAGGAAGGCGTGGATCAGGACGCCATGCGCGAACGGATCGAAAAGGCGACCGACACCTATATGGCGGACAAGGCGCAGGCCTTTGGGCCGGAAAACATGCGCAACATCGAAAAGCAGGTTCTGCTGCAGATGATCGACCAGAAATGGCGCGACCACCTGCTGACGCTGGAACACCTGCGGTCCGTCGTGGGCTTCCGCGGCTATGCGCAGCGCGATCCGCTGTCCGAATACAAGACCGAGGCCTTCCAGCTGTTCGAAACCATGCTGGACGGGCTGCGCTTCGACGTGACGCAGCGCCTTGCGCAAATCCGCCCCCTGACCGAGGCCGAGCGCGAGGAAATGCTGCGCCAGATGGCCCAGCAGCAGAAGGCCGCGCAGGAACACCTGACGATGGAGCACGGTGCCGAACGCCAGTCCGACGACGATGCCGACAAGCCCCAGCCGCTGGTCGAAGGCTTTGACGAAGCCGACATGAACACCTGGGGCAACCCGTCGCGCAACGACCCCTGCCCCTGCGGATCGGGCAAGAAGTTCAAGCACTGCCACGGCGCGATCTGACGCGCCGCGGACCCTAATCCAGCTGCGCGGGAAGCACCCACCCGCGCAGCAATTCCTCGGCCCGCATGGGCTTCTTGCCGGATCGCTGCGCTTCCAGTACCTCGACCGCGCCGCTGCCGCAGGCAACCGTAAACCCCTCCAGCACCTGTCCCGGCGCCCCCTGCCCCGCAACCACCCGGCTGCGCAGCAGCTTGACGCGTTCGCCTGCGATTTCGCACCAGGCGCCGGGAAAGGGTGACAGGCCCCGGATCAGCCGGTCAACCTCGGCCGCTGCTCGGGTCCAGTCCACCCGCGCCTCGGCCTTGTCGATCTTGGCGGCATAGGTAACGCCCTCCTCCGCCTGTGGCACGGCGGGCAAGGGCAGACGGTCCAGCACATCGACGACCAGTTCCGCCCCCATCACCGACAGCCGGTCGTGCAGATCCGCCGTGGTCTCCTCAACACCGATGGGCGTGCGCGCCTCGGCCAGCACCGGCCCAGTATCCAGCCCCGCCTCCATCTGCATGATCGCAACGCCGGTTTCGGCATCCCCCGCCATCACCGCCCGGTGGATGGGCGCGGCCCCCCGCCACCGCGGCAGAAGCGAGGCATGGATGTTCAGGCAACCCAACCGCGGCGCATCCAGGATCGCCTGCGGCAGGATCAATCCATAGGCCACCACGACTGCCACATCCGCCTCAAGCGTGGCAAAGGCGTCTTGATCCGCCGGATCGCGCAGACGCAGCGGCGTCCGCACCTCGATCCCCAGTTCCTCCGCGGCACGATGAACCGCCGACGGACGCGGCTTCTGCCCCCGGCCAGCAGCGCGCGGCGGCTGCGAATAAACCGCCACGACATCATGCCGCGCGGCAATTGCCCGCAGCGCGGGGACTGAAAACTCGGGCGTTCCCATGAAGATCACGCGCATCCCGCCCTCATCTTCTGTGTTCAAATATCCCGCGGGGGTCCGGGGGCGCAAAGCCCCCGGCGCGCTCACCGCCGCGCCAGCTTCCCCGACTTCGCGACCAGCATCTTGCGCCGCAAGGGCGACAGGTGATCGACATACATCCGCCCGTCCAGATGGTCGATCTGGTGCTGGACGCTGGTGGCCCACAGCCCCACGAAATCGCGCTCCTCGATCTCACCGGCCTCGTTCAGGAACCGCACCGTCACGGCGCGGGGCCGGCTGACGGGCGCGAATACTCCGGGCAGGTTGGGGCTGGCCTCGTCATGGCTGCGGAACTGGACGCTGGCGTGCAAGACCTCGGGGTTGGCCATGCGCACTGCCTGCCCCCGCTTATCCGAGGCATCGACAACCGCCAGCCGCAGCATGATCCCGATCTGCGGCGCGGCCAGGCCCACGCCAGGCATCGCCTCCATCGTGTCGACCATGTCGTCCCAGATCATCCGGACCGTCTCGGTCACGGCCTCGACCGGATCGGCAGGGATATGCAGGCGCCGGTCGGAATAGGGCAGGAAAGCGCGCACTGTCACGCCCGGCCCTTTTCCCGCTTCAGCTTGACCATCCGGCGGGTGATCATCTGCCGCTTGATCGCCGACAGGTGGTCGATGAACAAGACGCCGTTCAGATGGTCCAACTCGTGTTGCGCGCAGGTCGCCCACAACCCGTCGAACTCTTCCTCATGGGTCTTGCCGTCCAAGCCCAGCCACCGCAGCCGCACCTGCTTGGGCCGCGTCACGTCGGCATATTGCTCGGGGATGGAGAGGCAGCCTTCCTCATAGGTGTTCAGATCCTCGGATTCCCAGGTCACCTCGGGGTTGACCAGAACCATCGGACGACGCTCGGCCTCGGGGTCGCGGTTGGCGTCCATCACGAAGATCCGGCTCAGCACGCCCACCTGCGGCGCGGCCAGGCCGACGCCCGGCGCGTCATACATGGTGGCCAGCATGTCGGCGGCCAGG
>JAPSIP010000194.1 GCA_031178645.1 Paracoccus sp. (in: a-proteobacteria)
GGGGCCGCGGCCTTGGCGGCAAGCGCGCTGACATGATGGCGGCGGATCAGCCAGATCAGGCTTGCCACCAGCATCATCACCCAGATGTTGATCGCCATCATCGCGGCCGGCACGTGCAGGAAGACGATCTTGACGGTCGATCCCTGCCGGAAATCGTCGGGCGTCAGGAACCCCCAGACCAGGCCCGTGACCGTGCAGACCATCGCCCCCGCCACCACCCATGGCAGGATCGCGCCGGATGTGCGCATGAACTTGACAGGGTTTGCGTATTCCCAGATCGACATGATTGTTCCCTAGCGCCGGCTGGCCTGCTGCTCAAGCCGCTTCACCGCAGATTGACCCGCAGCGCGGCGGCTGCGGCAAAAGGTATCACGGCCAGCGTGCCCGCCGTGATCCCGGCCAAGAACAGCAGCGGCGTGGCGGTCGCGCCGCCTTCCTGCCCGCGCCGGATCATCTCGGTCCCGAAGATCAGGGTCGGGATGTAAAGCGGCAGCACCAGCAGCGACAACAGCAGCCCGCCGCGCCGCAGGCCCACGGTGACGGCGGCGCCGAAAGCCCCCAGCATCGACAGCGCCGGCGTCCCCAGCAGCAGCGAGACCAGCAGCGGTGGGATCGCGTTTGCCGGCAGGTGCAGCAGGATGCCGAACAAGGGTGCTGACAGGATCAGCGGCAGGCCCGTGGTGATCCAGTGAGCAAGCGCCTTGACCGCCACCGCCCCCTCCAGCGGCAAGGGGGATGTCGCCAGCAGGTCCAGGCTGCCGTCTTCGTGATCCAGGGCGAAGATGCGGTCCAGCGACAACAGGCAGGCCAGCAGCGCGCCCAGCCACAGTATGCCCGGCGCGATGGGTTGCAGCGCGGCGGTGTCGGGGCCGACGCCAAAGGGGACAAGCGCGCAAAGGATCAGGAAGAAGGCCACGCCCAGGCCAAAGCCGCCGCCCGCGCGGACGGCAAGGGTCAGGTCGCGCCGCAGCAGGGCGATCATGCGAAGGCTTCGTTGAAGCCCGCGGGAGGGGCGTCGGTGGACGGTTTGGCCCGGAACGGCGTCAGGTCCAGCACCCGCGCATCCAGCCCCAGGTCGATATGGGTGGCGATCAGCGCCGCCCCGCCCTGCGCCAGATGCCCGCGCAGCATGTTACCAAACCGCGCGACCGACGCCGCATCCAGCGACACGGTCGGTTCGTCCAGCACCCACAGCGGCCGCCGCGCGACCAGCAGCCGCGCCAGGCCCAGCCGACGCTTCTGGCCTGCCGACAGCGCTGCGGCCGGGCGGTCGGACAAGGCCGCCAAATCCATTGCCGCCATTGCGCCCGCCACATCGCCGCCACCAAAGACCTGGGCCCAGAAGGCCAGGTTCTCGGCCACGCTCAGCGCGCCCTTCAGCCCGTCGGCATGGGCGGCATAGGCGACCGCGTCGTCGGCAATCTTGATCCGGCCGGCGACCGGGCCCTGCAACCCGGCGACCGTGCGCAGCAGCGTCGTCTTGCCGATGCCGTTCGGGCCGCGCAGGATCAGCGCCTGGCCCGCGTCCAGGGTGAAGGATACCCCGCTAAGCGTCCGCAGTCCGCCGCGCGCGACGGACAGGTCGTGGACGGACAGCAGGCTCACAGCGGCAGCAGGGCGCAGGCGACCCGCCGCCCTTCCGCGACCGTCACGTTGTAACTGCGCGCGGCCGTGGGCGAGGACATGGATTCAACGGCAATCCCGACCTCGCGCAGCGCCGCCACCAGATCGGCCGGCGCATGGGCTACATCCGCGCCCATGCCCAGGAACAGGACATCGATCCGTCCCGCCAGGGCCAGCAGCGCCGCGCGGTCGTCAAGGCCGCCCCAGGCATCCGCTTCACCGGCGGTGACCAGAACCGCGCCCTGCATCACCGTCCCGCCGACCCGGAAGAAGCCGGGGCCATAGCCGTCGACCCCCAGGGCACCGCCGAAATCGCTGGGCGTCAGCTTCATCAGGGACGTTCCGCATTTTCAAAGGGCGATGCCGCCAGCTTCGGATCCTTCTTGGACCAGTCCCGCTTCACGCCCAGCCACAGCACGATGTTCTTGGCGACATAGATCGTGGAATAGCAGCCGACGACTACCCCGAACAGCATTGCGATAACGAAGTCGCGGATCACGTCGCCCCCGAAGATCAGCATCGCCGTCAGGGCGATCCCGGTCGTCACTGCCGTCATGATGGTCCGCGACAGGGTTTCGTTCGTCGTCAGGTTCATCAGCTCGATCAGCGGCCGCGTCTTGTACTTCATCAGGTTTTCCCGCAGCCGGTCAAAGACCACGACCGTGTCGTTGCAGGAAAAGCCAAGCGTCGTCAGCAGCGCCGCGATGGTCGTCAGGTCGAACTTCAGCTGGAACAGCGAAAACAGCCCGACCGTCAGCAGCACGTCGTGGATCAGCGACACCACGGCCCCGATCGAGAACTGCCATTCGAAGCGCAGCCAGATATAGGCCATGATGCCCAGGCAAGCCGCGCCCACTGCATAGAAAGCGGTCTTGATCAGTTCCGCCGACACCTTCGGCCCGACCGATTCGACGGATGCGAAGGTGATCTGCGGATCGACCTCGTGCAGTGCCGCCTCGATCCGGTTCAACTCGTCGGGGCTGACCGACCCCGTCTCGTCCGTGGTGCCAATGCGGATCATGGCGACATGGCGGTCGGCGCCGAAGCTGGGATCGAAAACCTCGGTGATGGCAAGGTCGCTGAAGCCGAGGCCGTTCAGGGCCTCGCGGTAATCGCCGACCTCGAAGGCGGTGGGGCTTTCGGTGCGGATGGTGGTGCCGCCCTTGAAGTCGATCCCGAAGTTCAGCCCCATCGTGAAGATCAGGATGACGGACGCCACCATCGCCGCCATCGACGCGCCGAAGGTCACGAACTGCCAGCGGAAGAAGTCGATCCGGGTGTTGTCGGGGACAAGTTTCAGACGGAATGCCATATCGGTCCCCTTACAGGATCAGTTCTTTGGGCTTGCGCCATTCCAGCCACCAGATGATCATCAGCCGCGTCAGGAAGATGGCGGTGAAGACCGAGGTGACAAGCCCGATGGTCAGCGTCACGGCAAAGCCCTTGACCGGGCCAGAGCCCAGGAAGAACATCACCGCCGCCGCGATGAAGGACGTGACGTTGGCGTCGATGATCGCGCTCATCGCCTCGTCGAAGCCGTCGCTGATGGCCTTGGCGACGCGCTTGCCCGCCCGCAACTCCTCGCGGATGCGTTCATAGATGATGACGTTCGCGTCCACCGCCGTGCCGACCGTCAGCACGATCCCCGCGATGCCCGGCAAGGTCAGCGTGGCCCCCATGATCGACATGATCGACAGGATCAGGATCACGTTCAGCACCACCGAGACCGAGGCGAAGGCCCCGAACAGGCCATAGCTGGCGATCATGTAGGCCACGACCGCAACCGTCGCGATCACGGACGACAGGCGTCCCGCATCGATGCTGTCCTGCCCCAGTTCCGGGCCGATGGTGCGTTCTTCCAGGAAATCGAGTTGCGCGGGCAGCGCGCCCGCGCGCAGCAGCACGGCCAGCCGGTTCGCTTCCTCGAAACCCATCGAGCCGGAAATCTGGCCCGTTCCGCCGGGAATGGCCGAACGGATCACGGGGGCCGAGATCACCTGGTCGTCCAGGACGATCGCGAAGGGCTGGCCGATATTGGCCGCCGTATAGGCGCCGAACTTGCGCGCGCCTGTCGGGTTGAAGCTGAAATCGACGGCGGGCTGCCCGTTCGGGTCGGTTCCCGGCACGGCATTGGTCAGTTCCTCGCCGGTGACGACGGGGCTTTCTTCCAGCGTGTAATAGATGCCGTCCTGGTCTGCGGATGGCAGGACCACCTGCCCCACGCCCGGCCGCGCATCTGGATTAGTGCCGGTGCCGACGACCGAATTAAAGGTCAGCTTGGC
>JAPSIP010000195.1 GCA_031178645.1 Paracoccus sp. (in: a-proteobacteria)
AGCCAGCTTCACCTTCGGCAATTTCCGCACCCGCCAATATGACGACGCGGTGATCGACGCGCTTGGCCTGACGCACCGCCGCGACCTGCTGCCGCCGATCATCGACGGGACGCAGGTGACGCATCCGCTGACGGACGATGCCGCGCGCCAGACGGGGCTTCTGGCGGGCACGCCAGTCAGCCTGGGCTATGTGGACATGGTGATGACCGCGCTTGGCGCGGGCGTCTATGGCGGGGCCGCCGGCGACGTGGCCTGTTCCACCGTGGGATCGACGGGTGTCCATCTGCGCGCCGTGCGGGCGCAGGACGTGCATCTGAACGACGAGGGCACGGGCTATGTGATCTGCCTCCCGGTCCCTGGTATCGTCACGCAGGTCCAGACCAACATGGCGGCGACGCTGAACCTGGACTGGGTGCTGGGGATCGCTGCGGGCATCATGTCCGACATGGGCCATTCCGTGACCCATCGCGACCTTGTCGCGCATATCGAGGGCTGGCTGATGCAGTCCGCCCCCGGCCAGATCGTCTATCACCCTTATATCTCGGAAGCCGGGGAACGCGGGCCTTTCGTCAACGCCCATGCGCGGGCGGGCTTTGTTGGGCTTACGGCGGGCCACCGCTATCCCGACCTGATCCGCGCCGTGGCCGAGGGGTTGGGCATGGCCATGCGCGATTGCTATGCCGCGATGGGGCCGCTGCCGGGCGAGTTGCGCCTGACCGGCGGCGCGGCGCGGTCGCGGGGCTTGCGCGCCATCCTGTCGGCCAGCCTGAACGCGCCCGTCCGCGTGTCCGACCGGGACGAGGCCGGGGCCGCGGGCGCTGCTATGATGGCCGCCGTCGCCATCGGCGCCTATCCGGACATAGAGGCCTGCATCGCCCAATGGGTGACCCCGCTGCTGGGCCAGGCGGAACCGCCCGATCCTGTGCTGGTTGCGGCTTATGACGCGCTGTTTCCCGCCTTTACCGCTTCGCGCCGGGCCTTGCCGCCCGCCTGGGACGCGCTTGCCGCGGCCCGATCCCTGAAAGGACACTGGCTATGACCCCTGATTCCGAGATGATCGACCTTTTCGTCATTGGCGGCGGCATCAACGGTGCGGGCATGGCCCGCGATGCGGCCGGACGGGGGCTGAAGGTCGTGCTGTGCGAAAAGGATGATCTGGCCCAGGGGACATCATCCCGGTCGGGCAAGCTGGTCCACGGCGGCCTGCGCTATCTGGAATATTACGAATTCCGCCTGGTCCGCGAGGCCCTGATCGAGCGAGAGGTGCTGCTGAACGCCGCCCCGCACATCATCTGGCCGATGCGCTTCGTGCTGCCCCACTCGCCCGAGGATCGCCCGGCTTGGCTGGTCCGCCTCGGCCTGTTCCTTTACGACCACCTGGGCGGGCGCAAGAAACTGCCCGGCACCCGCACGCTGGATCTGCGCCGCGATCCCGAAGGCGCGCCCTTGCTGGACCAGTATCACAAGGGGTTCGAATACAGCGACTGCTGGGTAGACGATGCGCGCCTGGTGATCCTGAACGCCGTCGGCGCGACGGAAAAGGGGGCAACGGTTCTGACCCGCAGCCCCTGCATTTCCGCCCGCCGCGACAACGGCGCCTGGACCGTCCAGACCCGCAACGAGCTTACCGGGGAAATCCGCACCTTCCGCGCCCGCTGCATCGTCAACTGCGCCGGCCCTTGGGTGTCGCAGGTCATCAATAATGTCGCGGGGTCCAACTCCCGCCGCAATGTCCGGCTGGTCAAGGGCAGCCACATCATCGTGCCGAAATGGTGGTCGGGCCAGCAGGCCTATCTGGTCCAGAACAAAGACCGGCGGGTGATCTTCATCAACCCCTATGAGGGCGACAAGGCGCTGATCGGCACCACCGACATCCCGTGGGAAAACCGGGCCGAGGACGTGATGATTTCTGACGATGAGGTCGATTACCTGCTGGCCGCCGTGAACCGCTATTTCAAGGAAAAGCTGCGGCCCTCGGACGTGCTGCACGCCTTTTCGGGGGTGCGACCGCTGTTTGACGACGGCGCGGGCAACCCTTCTGCCGTGACGCGGGATTATGTCTTCGACCTGGACACCAATGGCGGTGCGCCGCTGCTGAACGTGTTCGGCGGCAAGATCACCACCTTCCGCGAACTGGCCGAACGCGGGATGCACAAGCTGCGGGACATCTTTCCCGCGATGGGGCCCGACTGGACCGAAAACGCGCCCCTGCCGGGGGGCGAGATCGCCAATGCCGATTTCGAATCCTTCCTGAACCTGCTGCGCGAACTGCACCCCTGGATGCCGCGCAAGCTGGTCGTTCATTACGCGCGCCTTTATGGCGCCCGGACCAAGGACGTGGTCGCCGGCGCCATGAACATGGAGGGGCTGGGCCGTCACTTCGGCGGCAACCTTTACGAAGCCGAGGCCCGCTATCTGGTCGCCAGGGAATGGGCGCAAAAGCCCGAGGATATCCTGTGGCGGCGCACAAAGCATTACCTGCATCTGACGCCCGCCGAACAGCAGGGCTTTGCGGACTGGTTCAACGGGTCCGACCTGGCGCAGGCGGCGTGACCGCCATGGCCCTGACGCTTTCGCTGAACACCAACCCGCTGGTCAACCGCTTTGCCGATCCCGACGACCTCATCGACACGGTCGCACGCGATCTACGCATCCGCGACCTGCAACTGACGCATGAATTCATCAACCCAAGCTGGCCCGCTCCGGTGATCCGCCGCCTGACCCGCCAGATGGCTGCTGCGCTGAACCGGACCGGCGTGCGCGTCACCAGCGGCATGACCGGGCCTTACGGGCGGCTCAACCACTTTGGCCACCCGGACCGCGACGTGCGGCGATACTATGTGGACTGGTTCAAGACCTTCGCCGACATCATCGGCGACCTGGGCGGCACATCGGTCGGCACGCAATTCGCGATCTTCACCTATCGCGACTACGATGACGCGCAACGGCGCGAGGATCTGATCCAGACGGCCATCGACGCTTGGGCCGAGGTCGCGGAACACGCCAAGGCCGCCGGGCTGTCCTACGTCTTCTGGGAGCCGATGAGCGTGGGGCGCGAATTCGGGGAAACCATTGACGCCTGCATAGCCTTGCAGGACAGGCTGACGGCGGCCCGCATGGCGGTGCCGATGTGGATGATGGCCGATATCGACCACGGTGATGTGACCAGCCCCAACCCCGACGACACCGACCCCTATGCCTGGGCGCGCGCGGTTCCCAGGGTCAGCCCGATCATCCACATCAAGCAGTCAATGATGGACAAGTCGGGCCACCGCCCCTTTACCGCCGAATACAACGCCAAGGGCGCCATCCAGCCCGAGCCGCTGCTGGTCGCCCTTGCGGAAGGCGGCGCGGTGGACAACGAAATCTGCCTGGAACTGTCCTTCAAGGAACGCGAGCCGAACGACCGCCAGGTGATCGCCCAAATCGCCGAAAGCGTGGCCTTCTGGGCTCCGCATATCGACAGCGGCGCAGAGGATCTGAGGGTCTGATGGTGCAGCCCTTCGCCTTTGCCACCGCGACCGAAATCCTGTTCGGCAGGGGACAGGCCGCCCATGCCGCAGGGCGGGTGGCGGGGATGGGGCGGCGGGTGCTGCTGGTTCACGGCCGAAGCGCAACCCGCGCGGCCTGGCTGGCCGATGCGCTGCGGGCGCATGGATGCGAGGTCACGGCTTTCGCCGTGCCGCGCGAACCCGACACCGACCTGGTGGCCCAAGGCATCCGCGCCGCCCAGGGCGCTGATGTAGTAGTTGCCCTTGGCGGCGGCGCGGTCATCGACGCGGGCAAGGCCATTGCGGCGCTTGTCCCCGCCACGCGCCCCATACTGGATCACCTCGAGGTCGTGGGGC
>JAPSIP010000008.1:0-6528 GCA_031178645.1 Paracoccus sp. (in: a-proteobacteria)
GGGACGTGCAGGACCTGTCGCTGCGGGGCGTGGCTGCGCGCCTGCAGGACGTGACAGGGCGCGCCCGCGACAACAGGCTGACGCCTGCGGACATGCGCGACGGCACCTTCACAATCTCGAACCACGGGGTGTCGGGGTCGTTGTTTGCAGCGCCCATCATCATCAACCAGCCGCAATCGGCCATCCTGGGCGTGGGCAAGCTGGAAAAGCGGGTGGTGGTGCGCGAAGTGGGCGGCATCGACACCATCCAGATCCGGCCGATGGCCTATGTCTCGCTGACGATCGACCACCGGGTGCTGGACGGGCACCAGACGAACGGCTGGCTGACGGCCTTCGTGGCGGCCCTGGAAGGCTGGCAGGACTGAAAAAGGGCGCCCATTGGCGCCCCTTCCTCGTGCTTCTTTCCTGATGCAAGCGTTTGCTTACATCATGCCGCCCATGCCGCCCATGTCGGGCATGCCGCCGGCGGCGGACTTGGGCTCGGGCTTTTCGGCGATCATGGCTTCCGTGGTGATCAGCAGGCCCGCGACGGATGCCGCGTCTTCCAGGGCGGTGCGCACCACCTTGGCCGGGTCGATCACGCCGAACTTGAACATGTCGCCATATTCCTCGGTCTGGGCGTTGAAGCCGAAGCCCTTGTCGTTCGACTCGCGCACCTTGCCAGCAACCACCGCGCCGTCGACGCCGGCGTTCTCGGCGATCTGGCGCATCGGTGCCTCGAGCGCGCGGCGGATGATGGCGATGCCGGCATCCTGGTCGCTGTTCGCGCCGGTGACGCCTTCCAGAGCCTTGCCGCCCTGGACAAGGGCCACGCCGCCGCCGACGACAACACCTTCCTGCACCGCGGCGCGGGTGGCGTTCAGCGCGTCATCGACGCGGTCCTTGCGCTCCTTCACCTCGATCTCGCTCATGCCCCCGACGCGGATCACGGCAACACCGCCGGCGAGCTTGGCCACACGTTCCTGCAGCTTCTCGCGGTCGTAGTCCGAGGTGGTTTCCTCGATCTGCTGGCGGATCTGGGACACGCGGGCCTCGATCTCGGCCTTCTCACCATTGCCGTCGACGATGGTGGTGTTGTCCTTGTTGATCGTGACCTTCTTGGCGCGGCCCAGCATGTCGATGCCGACGTTTTCCAGCTTCATGCCCAGGTCTTCGCTGATGACCTGGCCGCCGGTCAGGATCGCGATGTCCTGCAGCATGGCCTTGCGGCGGTCGCCGAAGCCCGGAGCCTTCACGGCCGCGATCTTCAACCCGCCGCGCAGCTTGTTCACGACCAGCGTGGCCAGGGCCTCGCCCTCGACATCCTCGGCCACGATCACCAGCGGCTTGCCCGACTGGATCACGGCTTCCAGAAGCGGCACCATCGGCTGCAGCGAGGACAGCTTCTTCTCGTGCAGCAGGATATAGGCGTCTTCCAGATCCGCGATCATCTTGTCGGGATTGGTGACGAAATAGGGCGACAGATAGCCGCGGTCGAACTGCATCCCCTCGACCACTTCGACTTCCGTCTCCATGCCCTTGTTCTCTTCGACGGTGATCACACCCTCGTTGCCGACCTTCTGCATCGCATCGGCGATGAAGCGGCCGATATTGGCCTCGCCATTGGCCGAGATGGTGCCGACCTGGGCCACTTCGTCGCTGTCGGTGACGGGACGCGAGGCGGCCTTGATGGCCTCGACCACTTTCAGCGTGGCCAGGTCGATGCCGCGCTTCAGATCCATCGGGTTCATGCCGGCGGCGACCGCCTTCATGCCTTCCTTGACGATGGCCTGGGCCAGCACGGTGGCGGTGGTGGTGCCGTCGCCGGCCTCGTCATTGGTGCGCGAGGCCACTTCGCGGACCATCTGCGCGCCCATGTTCTCGAACTTGTCCGAAAGCTCGATCTCCTTGGCGACCGAGACGCCGTCCTTGGTGATGCGCGGCGCGCCGAACGACTTGTCGATCACAACGTTGCGGCCCTTCGGACCCAGCGTCACCTTCACGGCATCCGCCAGAATGTTCACGCCCCGAAGCATCCGGTCGCGCGCGTCCGTGCTGAACTTCACTTCTTTCGCAGCCATTTGACTCTCCTGAATTTAGTGGGGAAGGACGCGGATCAGGCGATCACGCCCAGGATGTCGCTTTCCTTCATGATCAGCAGCTCTTCGCCGTCGATCGTGACCTCGGTGCCCGACCATTTGCCGAACAGGATGCGGTCGCCCGCCTTGACCGAAGGTGCGATCAGCTCGCCCGAATCCTTGCGCGCGCCTTCGCCGGTCGAGATGACCTCGCCCTCGGCGGGCTTTTCCTTGGCGCTGTCGGGGATGATCAGCCCGCCCTTGGTCTTTTCGTCCGACTGGACGCGGCGGACCAGAACGCGGTCATGCAGCGGTTTGAATGCCATTTGTGAACACTCCGTGTTTCAGGTTGCAGTGTCGCTGTTGGCACTCAAGACAGGTGAGTGCCAATGGCGGTGAGATAGGCCAACCGGCCGCGGCTGTCAACGGCGGGGCAGTATGCACAATCCTAAACAAATTGACCGAAATGACATCTTTGAAGGTGCCGCAGGCAAAGATAGCAAAGGACGGTCAGCGTAAAGTATTGGGTGTGTGTCGTGGTCAATGGTCCGAGAGTTCTTCTTCTTGCGGAAGCCGCCAACCCTGAATGGGTATCGGTGCCCTTGATCGGCTGGTCGCTTGCGACCGCGCTGCGGGAGGTGGCTGATGTCCACATTGTCACGCAGATTCGCAATCGGGACGCGTTTATCCGGGCAGGGCTGATCGAGGGCCAGGACTTCACCGCCATCGACAGCGAGGCGGTAGCAAAGCCGCTGTTCACGCTTGCCGACAAGCTGCGCCTGGGCAAGGGCGTCGGCTGGACCACGACCCAACTGATTTCTTCGCTGGGCTACCGTTATTTCGAACGGCTGGTATGGCGCCGGTTCGGTGCCGATATCCGCGCCGGAAAGTATGATCTGGTTCATCGTATCACGCCGGTCTCGCCGGTCGTAAACAGCCCGATTGCTTCGCGATGTGCTGCCGCTGGCGTGCCCTTCCTGTTCCGCCCGATCAATGGCGGTGTGCCTTGGCCGAAGGGCTTCGTGTCCGAGCAACGACGCGAACGGGAATGGCTGTCGCAGGTCCGGTCCATGTACCGCCTTCATCCAGCCCGAAGCCGCATGCTCCGGTCCGCAGCCGCAATCCTGTGTGGTTCGCGTTTCGCCTTGTCAGAGGTGCCGGCCAGATTCGCCCGCAAGGCGGTTTACCTGCCCGAAAACGCGGTGGACATCTCTCGCTTCAACATGGCAGCCCTGCAGGATAATGGCTTGCCATTGAAGGCGTGCTTCGTGGGGCGTCTTGTCCCTTTGAAGGGTGTCGACATGGCTTTGAAGGCCGCTGCGTCCCTGATCCGCGAAGGCCGGATGACATTCGACATCATCGGGGACGGTCCCCATATGGCCCAGTTGCGCCGAATCGTCGAGGCCGAGCGCATCGGGGAAGGGGTCTGGTTCCACGGCTGGAAGAAGCATCAGGACGTCCAGAAAATCTTGGCGTCATGCAATATCCTTCTGTTTCCATCGATCCGGGAGTTTGGCGGCGGAGTGGTGCTCGAGGCGATGGCGTTGGGGGTGCCGCCGATCGTCGTGGATTATGGCGGGCCGGCAGAGCTAGTGGATGACAGCACGGGGTGGAGAGTTCCGCTGGGCGACCGTGAGGGCATTACGCGCGGCCTTCGCCAGAGGCTGGAAGCGGTTCTTGCAGATCCTTCAATCCTTGGTGCGAAATCCTCGGCATGCCGCCAAAGGGTGGCCGAAGACTTTACATGGCAGGCCAAGGCGCGTCAGGTCGCAATGATCTGGGCTGCCGTCCTGCAGGGCAAGGATGCCTTGCCGCAGCCTGTTCCTGTTCCTGCCGATCTCGGGCTTGGCTAGGATACTCGTGGGGCTGGCGGTCAGCCGCCCGGCATGGCAGCTTGAGGGGCCGACGGCCTAACAGGAGCCCCCATGCGTCGATTGACATCAACGGCGGCAGGTCTGTTTCTTGTCCTTGCCGCCCCCGCCCTGGCGGAATGCGTGGGCAGCAACTTGTTCGACACCATGCCGTCCGAGCAGCGGGCCAAGATCGAGGCTGCGGTGGAAGGCGTTCCCCATCACCGGGGAATCCTGTGGCGCGCGACGAAGGCCGGGCAGGAGATGACGCTGGTCGGCACCTATCACTTTGGCGATCCGCGCCATGACCCGATGCTGGACCGCCTGGCGCCGCTGGTCGCGGAAGCCGCCGCCGTCTTCGTCGAGGCCGGCCCCGAGGAAGAGCGCAGGCTGACCGATGCGCTGTCCTCGGATCCGACGCTGATGGTCGATCCGGCGGGACCGACGCTGCCCGAACGGCTGGATGATCGCGACTGGCAGGCGCTGTCGGCGGCCATGGCGGACCGGGGAATGCCTGCGGTCATGACCGCGAAGCTGCGGCCCTGGTATGTGGCGATGATGCTGGGGATCAGCCCCTGCATGATGAAGCAGATGGCCGAGGAGGGCGCCCAGGGCCTTGACCACCGGATCATCGAGCAGGCCGGGTCGATGGAGGTTCCGGTCCGCGCGCTTGAACCCTGGGACACGGTCTTCACGCTGTTCAGCCACCTGTCGCCCGAGCAGGAGATCGAGATGATCCGCGCCAGCCTGCCCGCCGCCGCCCATGCCGACGATTATGCCGTCACCCTGACCGAGGCCTATTTCGCAGGCGATGTCTGGGCGATCTGGGAATTTGGCCGCTTCGATGCCTATCGCAATTCGGGGCTGTCCAGGGAACAGGTCGATCAGCAGATGGAACTGGCGCAGGAACATCTGATGGAGCGGCGCAACAAGGCCTGGATCGCGCCCCTGACCGAGGGGGCCAGGGACGCGGCCGGCAGGGGCAAGGGCATCCTGGCGGCCTTTGGCGCGCTGCATCTGCCGGGCGAAGGCGGCGTTCTTCGCCTGCTGGAACAGGACGGCTGGACGATCGAGAGGCTAGACGGCTAGCGGCCGCCCAGCACCGACAGGGCCTGCTGCTGCCCGCCCTTCACGAAGGTGATGCGGCTGTCGCCGATATCGGTGATCGTGCCGCCGTTGATCCGGTCGCCCAACCGCAGCGTCAGCACCCGGCCGTTCGACAGGCGCACAAGGGCGCGGCTGGCCTTGCCCGCGCCGATCGTGCCGATGATCTGCGTGCGGTTGATCTGGATGCCGTCCTTGACGGTGGCCGCATTGCCGGCGGTGGTGGGGGTGCGACCGTCGGGGATGTTGGCCGCGACCTCGGGTTCGTCCTCGGCCTCGGGCGGGGCATAGCGTTGCTGGCGGGCGGCGGCGGCGCGCGCCTCGGCCTCGGCCTGGGCGCGGGCGCGGGCTTCGGCGGCGGCGCGGGCCTGCGCCTCGGCTTGGGCATCCTGGGCGGCGCGGGCGCGGGCACGAGCCTCGGCCTGGGCTTGCAGTTCGGCGTCCTGGCGGCGCTGTTCGGCCAGGGCCGCTTCCTGGGACTGGGCCTGGACCGCTGATCGAAGGTCGCTTGGCGTCGGCGTCAGCGAAGTCGCGGCCAGCGTGGCGGTGCCTGCCGCACTGGCGACGGCGGCTGCGGCGCCCGCCGCGCGCCGTGGCGGAAGGGCAGATGAACGAAGCGCCGTCAAAGCGACGGCGCCTGCGGGGGGAGAGTTTTCTGAAACGGCTTCGGCGACTGCCCGGTCGATGGCTGCGCCCGACAGGCTTGCGCTGCCGGGGCCGGGATCGCTGCGGGCGACGGTCCTTGCCCCGCCGGGCCGCGCCATCGGACGCGCAGATTGACCAAGACCCGCTGCGGATCGGGCGCGCGGTGCCTCGGCAACGGCGGCTGCGACCGCATCCTGCACGGCGCGTTGCGAAGGACCGCCCACGGCCACCGGCTTGCGGGACGGGCGGGCATCGGCCAACTGAATCAGCGCCCCGCGTTCCGCCGCGCTGAGACCGCCTGCGCCCGCCTGGGCAGTTCGCAGGTCGCGCAGCAGCTTGGTCAGGGATGCGCGTTCTGCCTGGGTCAGGCGGGTCGGCTGGTCATCCTCGGCCCGGCTGCCTTCCTCGAGGCTGCTTTGCCGTTCCGGGCGCGCGGGCGGACGATCCGATGTCCCCACGGACGGCGTGGCACGAATGGGCGCCGCTGCCGGTACCGCTGCCGGAGCCGTGGCGGCAGGCGAAGCCGCCGGGCTGCTGGCAGGGGTGACCGAAGCGGGCCGTTCCGGCGGGCGCGAGGCCGACAGTCGCGGCGTCTGCGGACGCGCCGCCGCCGGGCGCGCAGCATCAGCCTGGGCGCGTTCCGCAAAGGGCTGCGGATTCGCCGGGACGGCCGGACGGGCATCGGTCCGGGCCGGCGGCGTGGCCCGCACGGGGGCGACACGCGGCGGGCGGGCCGAACTGCCAAGCCGCTGCTGCACAGGGGCTGCTGCAGGGGTCGGCGCAGAGGGGGCCGCTGCGGCAGGGGGCTGTGCAGGGGTCTGCGTCTGCGCGGGTGCTTGCGTCGGCGTCTGGGCTTGGGCCTCGACCACCGA